>NZ_HG966617.1:0-92281 GCF_000689395.1 Candidatus Phaeomarinobacter ectocarpi | reverse complement strand
GCAGGCTCACAAGCAGGCCGATGAGGCCGAAGATATAGAGCGTGGCGAACACCACCGCGTAGTCGCGATTGACGATGGACTCAAAGCCCAGAAGGCCCAAACCATCCAATGAGAACACTGTCTCGATCAACAAGGAGCCGGTAAAGAACGCACCAATGAAGGCCCCGGGGAAGCCTGCGATCACGATGAGCATGGCGTTGCGGAAGACGTGACCGTAGAGCACCTGCTTTTCAGCCAGTCCCTTGGCGCGGGCCGTCACCACATAGTGTTTCTTGATTTCATCCAGGAAGGAATTCTTGGTCAGCAGCGTGGTCGTCGCAAAGCCGGCCAATACCATGGACGTGACCGGCAGGATGATGTGCCAGAGATAGTCGGTGACTTTTCCAAACAAGGAGAGCTCGTCGAAATTGTCGGATGTGAGCCCTCTTAAGGGAAACAGGTCGAAATAGCTGCCGCCGGCAAACACCACGATCAGCAGCACGGCGAGCAGGAAGCCGGGTACGGCGTAGCCGACAATGATCACTGCAGATGTCCACACATCAAATGGCGTGCCATCGCGCACGGCCTTTGCGACCCCCAGGGGAATGGACACGCCATAGGCAATGAACATCGTCCACAGGCCAAGCGAAATGGAGACGGGCAGCTTTTCAGCGATCAGGTCGAGAACTTTGACGTCCCTGAAGTAGCTCTCACCAAAGTCAAAGCGCACATAGTCCCAGACCATGTTGGCAAATCGTACGTGTACGGGCTTATCGAAGCCGAACTGGCGCTCGAGATCGGCGATGAACTCCGGGTCCAAGCCTTGGGCACCACGGTATTTGGCTGTCGCGCCAGCATCGCCGCCGGCTGACTGGGCACCGGCACCCAGGTCACCACCAGGAGATCCACCGATGCGGGCTGTGGCGGACACGTCATTGCCCTGAAGCTGCGCAATGATGCGCTCAATCGGCCCACCGGGAGCAAACTGCACAATCGCAAAGGCCACAAGCAGGATGCCGAGAATGGTCGGCACCATGAGCAGCAGTCGTCTGATGATATAGGCAGCCATCGGGCGGGGTTTTGAAATCCAGATCGGTGAAGACGGTTGAGTAGCCAATGCGGGCGAATCGCAGTGTGCCCGAATCAGCCATGGTCTGAAACATATTCCCTACTGGTTAAGGGCAGCTTCCTTTTCAGCATCGACCCACCAAAGTCGAATGACACCACGGTGGTATTTCGGCTTGATCTCGGGCTGCGCAAACTTGTCCCACACGGCCAGATTGTGCTCGGCCTTGTACCACTGGGGAATCCAGTAATGGCCAGCCCGCAGCACACGGTCCAGGGCACGGGCAGCCGTCACGAGATCCTCGCGAGACGTCGCCTCCGTCACCTTGTCGATCAGTGCATCAATGGCCGGGCTGGAGATACCTGCCAGATTGCGACTGCCCTCCTGCGCGGCTGCTTCAGAGCCCATGAAAGCACGAAGCTCAACACCAGGCGTTTCGCGCATGGAGAAGCGGCGGGTGATGATGTCAAAATCAAAATCCTTGAGCCGCTCTTCAAACTGGGCAGCATCCACGAGACGGATCTTGGCGTCGATTCCCAACAGAGCCAGATTTTTGATCAAGGGCTGCAGGACGCGCTCAAAGGTCGGCGTATCGCTTAGGAACTCGAGTGTGAACGGCTCGTCAGATGCGTTCTTGAGAACACCGTCGCGCACTTCCCAGCCAGCATCGGCCAGCAGGTCTCGGGCGATCTTCAGCTGACGGCGGTCCTGCCCTGACGCGTTTGAGACCGGCGGCACGTAGGCCTTATCAAAGACACCATCGGGAATCTCGCCGCGGAAGGGCTCAAGCAGCGCCAGCTCGGCATCATCGGGCTTGCCGGTTGCCTTCATCTCTGAGTTTTCGAAATAACTCTGCGTCCGCTTGTAGAGATCGTGAAAGTGCTGGCGGTTGGTCCACTCGAAGTCAAACGCATGACTGAGGGCCTCACGCACAACCGGATCAGAAAGATGGGAGCGGCGCGTGTTGATGAACCAGCCTTGCGTTCCCGAGGGACGATCATCCGGCGTGGTGAGCTTCTTTACTCGCCCATCAACAAAAGCTGGAAACACATACTTTGTAGCCCAGAACCGCGAAGTAAACTCTTCGTGGAATGTATACTCTTGGGCCTTGAAGGCTTCGAAGGCGGCCGTTCGATCGCGAAAGTATTCAAACTGCACGGTTTCGAAGTTGAATCGACCTTTATTGACCGGCAGGTCTTTGCCCCAATACTCCGCATTCCGACGAAGAGAGATTGAGCGCCCCTGCCTAACGTCACTCACGACGTAAGGGCCACTGCCCAGCGGCGGCTCAAGAGTCGAAGCGGTGAAGTCATTCGTCGAATAGAATGCTTTGGAAAGGATGGGAAGGTCTGCAATTGAAATCGGCAAATCACGAACCTGATTGCCTTCAAATTCATAAAGTACGGTTCGATCATCGAGCGCGCTGGCCGACACAACATCACGCATGGCTGTAGTTATGTGTGGATGCCCGTCCGACTTCAGAAGATCAAACGTGAAAACAACATCCTCTGATGTGATTTTACTACCATCATGAAACGTTAAGTTGTCGCGTAGTCGGAAGGCTACAGACATGTTGTCAGGAGCGATGGCTGCGGCTTCAGCTGCCAAACCATACATGGCGTCTGGCTCATCCCATGCACGCGTCATAAGGGTATCGAAGTTCAGACGCATCCCATGTGCGCCCATCCCTTTGAGCACGAACAAGTTCAGGGTATCGAACGTCAGAAAGCCCTGGTTCATGTACGAACCCACCGGCAACAGCCGCAACTCGCCGCCCTTGGGTGCTTCGGGGTTGGCGTAGTCGAAATGCTCGAAGTCCGCCGGGTACTTCAGGTCACCAAAAATTGAAATGCCGTGGCGCCATTCGCCGCCATTGGGCGCGAGTTCTTCAGCCGCGGACGGCAATACGAAACCGATACTGACAGCGGCGGCCAGCAGACACGCACGCAGGTTCATTCGGATGCCTCGCTGGCTGATGTGCCTTCTGCCCGCTTGGCGGCAAAGCCCTCCTCGTACCACCACACGTCGGGGAAGCCCCCGGCAGCGGCAAAGGCCGGCAGTGTTTCAGGCAATCCGAACCGGTCCCACCGGGCCGTGCGCAGGGCACTCCACCATTGCGGCACCACGTAGTGGTTCCACAGGAGCACGCGATCCAGGGCGCGGGTTGCCGCAACCAGTGTTTCGCGGTCCGGCGCAAAGATGATGGCATCAATCAGTTTGTCGATAGCCGGATCCTTGATACCGATCGTGTTCCGGCTTCCCTGCCTGTCGGCACTGGCAGAGCCCCAGAAATCCCGCTGCTCATTGCCCGGCGACAGGGACTGCGCGAAACCGTCCACAGTCATGTCGAAATCAAACTCTTCAATGCGTGCCTGATACTGCGCTGTGTCGACAACGCGAAGACTGGCCTCAATGCCCAGACGCTTCAGGCTTTGCTTGTAGGGCAGCACCACGCGCTCAAAGGTCGGCGAGCGAAGCAGAAATTCAAGCTCCATCTTCTCGCCGGTTTCATTGTTGGTCAGGGCGCCATCCTGAATGGACCATCCGGCTTCCTGCAACAGGGCTGTCGCCTTACGCAGATTGGCACGCACGGCCCCTGTGTCTCCATTGACCGGGTTCTCATAGTCGGTGGTGAAGACCTCGTCCGGTATCTGGCCACGCAGGGGCTCAAGGATTTCGAGTTCCTTGGCGCTGGGCAGGCCTGTTGCTTCAAGCTCGGAGCCTTCAAAGAAAGAATCTGTACGCGCGTACTGACCAAAGAAGATGTTCTTGTTCATCCATTCAAAATCGAAAGCGAGATTGAAGGCCTGCCGCACGCGCGGATCACTGAACTTCTCGCGGCGGAGATTGAAGATGAAGGCCTGCATAGGCGAGGCCTGATTGGTCTTGAACGTCTGCAGGACCACGCGGCCATCGGTTACAGCCGGGAAGTCATATTCCGTTGCCCACCGCTTGGCGCTGTTCTCCAAACGGAAATCATAACGATCACCCTTGAAGGCTTCGACCATGGCAGTTTCGTCGAGATAGTATTCGATGACGAGGCGGTCGAAATTGTGCTTGCCTCGATTGACGGGCAGATCCTTGCCCCAATAGTCCGCAACCCTCTCCAGAACAATTCGTCGACCGGGATCCACATCGGCAATCTTGTAGGGGCCGGACCCGACAGGCGGGGTCAGTGTGGACGACGAAATGTCTCGGCCGTCCGAACCGTCCCAGTAGTGCTCCGGCAACACGTAGAGCTGACCCATGATGAGCGGCAGTTCGCGGTTGCCTTTTTCATCGAACTCAAAGCGGACGCGATGGTCTCCCAGAGCTTCAGCCTTGCTCACATTCTTGTAGTAGGACGCAAAATGGGGGTGGTTTGCAGTCAGTGAGTTGAGGCTGAAAATCACGTCGCTTGACGTCAATGGCTCACCGTCATGCCAGCGCGCCGTTTCATGCAGCTCAAATTCAACCCAGCTGAAATCGTCCGGATACGTCACAGATTTGGCGAGCAGGCCATATTCCGCACTCGGCTCATCCATGGAGTCGGCCATCAGCTGGTCATAGATGGCGGTCACGGCACCAGGCTTCCCCTTGATGACGAAGGGGTTGAGGCTGTCGAACGTACCGAATGCCGCTTGCCGGAGACGCCCGCCCTTGGGTGCGTCCGGATTCACATACTCAAAATGGGTGTAATCATCCGCGTATTTGGGTTCGCCAATCAGCGACAGGCCATTGGTCGTTATCGTTTCCTGAGCAAGCGCTGCACTAGGAACCGCCAGCAGCAATGCTGTCAGCGAGAGATTTGTGATGGCCTGTTTTGCAGCGAGGGGCCATGTGAGCATGTCTTTGAACCCGAATTGTTGGACGAATAAGTCAGTCGACACACACATTGTGACGAAACTGCGCCAGATATGCGAGAGGCGGACCCTCGACAAAGGATCCGCCTCTTCAAATTTCAGTGTTGTTACAGGCAGTTAATGTTGCCTGACCCCTCAGCTACTGAGCTGTTTCGGTGTTTGGACGGCCGTTGCGCTCGGGCTCATCGCCGCCACCTGAAGATGCCGCAGGGGCCGCTTCTTCGACAGGAGCGGCTTCTCCGGCTGCAGGTGCACCTTCCGCAGCAGCTGCTTCTTCAACTGGTGCTGCTTCCGGGACAGCCGGCTTGGCAAATGGTGTCGGTGCCTGTTCTGCGAGATAGACCATGATGGCAGCCCGATCTTCAGGCTTGTTGAGGCCTGCGAAGGACATGATGGTGCCGGGGATGTAGTCGCTTGGCTTCTTCAGGAACGCATTCATGGAGTCCCACGTCCACTGGCCCGGCGAACTGGCCATAGCTGCTGAATAGTTGAAGTTGTCCAGATGGGCCTTCTTGCCGCCCATGACGTTCCAAAGATTTGGGCCGATCTTGTTGTCGCCGCCATCATCAAATGAGTGGCAGGCAACGCAGCGGCGCGCCACGCGCTCACCGCGGTCTGCCGTTGCAACGGCAATCAATGCCTCAATCGGCTGCTCAATGGGTGCTTCTGCAGCGCCTGCGCCGGCTCCGCCTTCTTCCTCGACGCCCTCGACGATGTAAGCCTGTTGCTCGGGCTCGGTGGGCGCATAAAGCGATGGGACCAGGAACATGCCAACGCCCAGCAGTATCAGGAGCGATGCCAGAACGGCGCCTGCAACCTTGTTGAATTCAAAACTGTCCATGATGCTGCGTGTCCGGTGTTATTTTGTGTGACGTATGAGGCGCGTGACGCTCAGGCGGGAATCAGAGCCGCATTGGGAGAAATGTACACTTCCCGAGCGGTGAGCCGCAGACTACCCGTTTCCGGTTTTGCCGGGCAAGACGTATAAGCGCCGGAAATACGGGTCAGATGCGCACATTTGGCCAATCGCGCTCCCAAAAGCGCGGCGAAGCGTCGCATTAGGTGCTTCCATGGTGCGTGTCCGCCCCTATTCTGCCATTTGCCGCCCTGCTTTCCATTCCAGAACGTTGCCAAGTTCATGACCTCCACATCTATGCCACTGCGCCCCCTCCTGGTGATCCCGGCCCGGATGGCTGCGGCCCGACTGCCCGGAAAGCCACTGGCTGACATCGCCGGCAAGCCGATGATCGTGCGGGTCTGGGAGATCGCCCGCGACTGGGCCGCCAAGCATAAGGGGGCACAGGTTCTGGTGGCTGCCGGGGATCAGGAGATCGTGGACGCCGTGAAGTCCGCCGGCGGTGACGCCGTCATGACCGACCCGGACCTGCCGTCGGGCACAGACCGGTGCTGGGCAGCCGCGGAAACGCTGGACCCGGACCAAAAATTCAATGTGGTAGTCAATCTTCAGGGTGATCAGCCGGTGTTTGATGCAGACATTCTCACCGCCGTGTTGACGCCCCTGAGCAATCCCGAGGTGGACATCGCGACGCTCGCCTCCGTCATCATTGATGAGCACGAGCGCGATAATCCGAACGTCGTCAAACTGGTGCCGAGTTTCCCAGACCCCGGCACACCCATTGCGCGGGCGCTATACTTCACGCGCGCGACAGCGCCGACCGGAGACGGGCCGCTTTATCACCATGTGGGCATTTATGCGTTCCGGCGAGACGCCCTGAAGCGTTTCGTGGCGCTTGCCCCGTCACCACTGGAAATCCGCGAGAAGCTGGAACAGCTGCGCGCCCTTGAACATGGTATGCGTATGGATGCAGCCATCGTTCCTCAGGGCACCCGCATCGGTGTGGACAGTCCGGAGGACCTTGAGCGGGTCCGGGCCTATTTCAACAACGAGAACAAGTCATGAGCGCCGAAAACACGATCGTCTATCAGGGCGAACCGGGAGCCAACTCACAGATCGCCTGTCAGCAGGTGTATCCGGACATAACGCCACGGGCGTGCGCGACCTTTGAAGAAGCGTTCGCGGCCATCAGCGACGGTGAAGCGCGGCTGGGCATGATCCCGATCGAGAACTCGCTTGCCGGGCGCGTTGCGGACATTCATCACCTGATGCCGGAGTCCGGTCTCTACATCATCGGCGAGCACTTCCTGCGCATCCGCTTCGCGCTGATGGCCCCCAAGGGGGCCAAGCTTGAAAACATCAAGACCGCACAAAGCCATGTGATGGCCCTGGGACAGTGCCGCAAGACCATGAACGCGCTTGGCATTCTTGGTCAGGTGGCTGCCGACACGGCTGGCTCTGCTCGCGAAGTCGCAGAGCTTGGCGACGTCACCCATGCCGCGCTGGCCACACCGGAAGCCGCTGACATTTATGGCCTTGATATTCTCAAGACGGACATGGAAGACGCGGACCACAACACGACGCGTTTTGTCATCATGGCAGCAGAACCTGATGATGCGACACCGGAAGAAGAACCGGTGATCACAAGCTTCATTTTCCGTGTACGGAATGTCCCTGCCGCGCTCTACAAGGCTATGGGCGGTTTTGCCACCAACGGCGTCAACATGACGAAGCTGGAAAGCTACCAGGTTGCCGGCTCCTTCAACGCCACGCAGTTCTACGCGGACATTGAAGGGCACCCTGATCGCCGCAATGTCAGGCTGGCACTGGAAGAGCTGCAGTTCTTCTGCAGCGAGCTCAAGATTCTGGGCATCTATCCGGCGAGTGAGTATCGCGCCGAAATTGCCGGCACCTAGCCTTCAGCGACCCAGCTCTTGATGAGCTGATGCGCGATGGCGAAAGGTGGCGGCACCCAGAAGCCCTTGTCTTCGCCTGCCAGTACGGCCCGCAAATCATCGCGGGAGAACCAGCGGGCTTCATCAAGTTCGACGCCGTCGACGGTGATTTCTTCGGTCTCGGCTTCGCAGTGACAGCCGATCATCAGCTGTGAGGGATACGGCCAAGGCTGCGTTGAGTGGTAGCGCACATTGTGAACAGCAACGCCTGCTTCTTCCATCATCTCACGGGCCACCGCTTCTTCAATCGATTCGCCGGGCTCAATGAAGCCTGCGAGTGACGAGAACATGCCCTTGGGGAACATGGGCTGGCGGCCAAGCAATGCCATGTCGCCGCGCGTGGCCAGCATGATGGCAACCGGGTCTGTACGCGGGAAATGCTCGGCGCCGCATTCCGGGCAGACGCGCTTGTAGCCCGCTTCCGCCATGCGGCTGGGGTGACCACAGGCGGAGCAGTATCCATGGCGCAGATGCCAGTCGATCATGCTCTTGCCCTGCGCCATGATGGCCAACTCACCGGATGTGATTTCGCCCTTCATCGCGAGGCCGCGCAGGTCCTCGAATTCGCCCATGCCCTTGAGAGGACCGTTTTCGGGGTTTTCTCCGAAGGTCACATCCGTGGCGAAGAGAGCCCGGCCGCGCTTGTTGATGCCCAGAAGCACAGTTGTGGAGGCCGGATTCATCAGGGGCTTCACCATTTCAGGTGGCATCCACGCAATGTCCTTGCCTTCGCTGGGCGCTGCTTCGGGCAACACGAAGGGCATCAATTTGTAGAAAGGCACATACCGGCTTTCCGGGTCCTCCATCTTGCCTTTCAGCCACTCATCATCGGTGCGCTTGTCGCTGACACGGTCGAGAGGGTTGTTGGCAAAGATATTAGGATTGGGTTCAAGCGCCATTTTCGGCCTCTTCTTGGATTGAATGCGTCTGTTTCGGGCGGAAACCTGCCACGGCTGGGAATTGCGGGCAAACTTTCCAAGTCGCAGAGTGGATTGCGCCCCAATTTGCTCCGCGACGGCTTGCCTAAAGGGGCCCCCAATCTGATATAGTGCCTTCGGGAGGTTGGCGGCGGACAGGTCCACTCGCCAACCCGGTCAGATCCGGAAGGAAGCAGCCGTAACGAATTCGACCTGGGTCGTTTGTCCAGCCTCCCACCTTCATTTCACCGCCGATATGCCGGAGTACCGCGCGATCTCATGACGGCTCCATCCGACACAGGGCCTGGCGACACAGATTCAGGTGCTCCTGAAGAAGATGCCCCCAATCTGGGCATGACGGCGGATGACGCGGGATTTGATCTCATGGGCGGCGAGGCGAAAGAGCCCGCCAAACCTTCTGAATATCAGGTGCTGGCACGCAAATACCGCCCCCAAACCTTTGATGATCTCGTCGGCCAGGAAGCCATGGTGCGTACGCTGGGCAATGCCTTTGCGACCAACCGTATTGCCCACGCCTTCATTCTCACCGGCGTCCGCGGTATCGGCAAAACCACCACCGCCCGCATTCTTGCGCGCGCGCTCAACTATGATGGCGACGGCATTGATGGTCCGACCATCGACATGCCCAAGCTTGGCATCAACTGTCAGGAGATCATGGATTCGCGCCATCAGGACGTGATGGAGATGGACGCCGCGTCGCGCACCGGCATCGGCGACATCCGCGAGATCATTGAAAGCGTCCGCTATGCGCCAACGTCAGCGCGCTACAAGGTCTACATCATCGACGAAGTGCACATGCTGTCGAACGCGGCATTCAACGGGCTGCTGAAGACGCTTGAAGAACCGCCTGCGCATGTGAAGTTCATTTTTGCGACGACGGAAATTCGCAAGGTGCCCGTCACGGTGCTGTCTCGTTGTCAGCGGTTTGATCTGCGGCGGCTGGATACAGATGCCATGAGCGCGCATCTGGCGAATATTGCGGGCAAGGAAGGTGTGAGTGTCGACGAGGGTGCTCTGGCGCTTATCGGCCGCGCGGCTGAAGGCTCCGTGCGCGACGGGCTGTCGCTGCTGGATCAGGCCATAGCGCATGGTACGCAAGGCGAAACGATTTCTGCTGACGGCGTGCGGGCCATGCTGGGCCTGGCGGACCGTGGCCGTGTGTTTGACCTGTTCGAGCATGTGATGAAGGGCGATGTGGCAACCGCTCTGACTGAGCTCGCAGCGCAGTACCATGATGGGGCAGACCCGGCTGTTGTCATATCGGACATGGCAGAGCTCACTCACTGGCTCACGCGATTGAAACTGGTCGAGAAGGCCGCTGACGACAAGACCGTGTCCGACATGGATCGCACACGCGGGCTTGAGATGGTTGCCAAGCTCTCCGTCAAATCATTGGCGCGCACTTGGCAGATGCTTCTCAAGGGGCTGGGCGAAGTGGAACGGGCGCCATGGCCCCTTGCAGCGGCTGAGATGGTGCTGGTCCGCCTTGCCTATGCGGCAGACCTTCCAACGCCCGAAGAACTCATCAAGAAGCTGCAGAACACGCCAGCACCGGCTGCGGGCACAGCGCCATCTTCGGGTGCGCCTGCGAGTGGTGGTGGCAGTTCAGCTGCCATATCGGCGGGCGCGTCTTCCGGGCCGGTTCGTTCGGTACCGTCGGCGCCACAGTCGGGACCAACCATGGCGCAGGCAGCGCCTGCGATGGACACCGCCCCCGCCATTCAACTGCAGCGGTTTGAAGACGTCGTCGCGATGGCGGAACAAAAACGCGACGTGATGCTGCAAAACGCCCTTGAGCATGATGTTCAGCTCGTTAATTTTGCACCGGGACGCATCGAACTTGCTGTTCTGCGCGGCAGCGGCGACATCATTCAGGAGCTGTCACGCAAGCTTTCCTCATGGACAAACGAACGCTGGTTTGTGACGCAGGCCAAGCGCGACGCCGAGCCTGTTCAGCCGACAATCGGCGAAACCAAGAAGAACGCCCGTGAGGCCCAGATGCAGGCGATCCGGCAGGAGCCGCTTGTGAAGGCTGCGCTGGAAGCCTTTCCCGGGGCTGAAATTGTTGAAGTCCGAGACCTTGGTGCAGATGCTGCGGCCGAGGCGGCCGATACGCCGGCACCTGTCGAGAGCGATGACGATGTCATGGATGACGATGCGCCGAATACAGAGGATTTTATCTGATGAAGAACCTCACCGGTCTGATGAAGCAGGCCCAGGAAATTCAGGCCCGTATGGGCGAGATGCAGGAGCGCGTGGCGGCTCTTGAAGTAGAAGGCACATCCGGCGCCGGTCTTGTGACCGTCACACTTCGCGGCAAGGGCGAACTCAAAGGCGTCAAGATTGACCCGAGCCTGATGGTTGCAGACGAAGTTGAAATTCTTGAAGACCTGCTGGTTGCCGCCCACGCTGACGCCAAGGCGCGGCTGGATGACAAATTGCAGGAAGAGATGAAGTCGGTCACGGGCGGCATGCCATTGCCACCGGGCTTTTCTCTTTAAGGCTTTTGTCGACGTATGGCAGGGCACTCCGCAGGAACTGAAATTGAGCAGCTGATTCAGCTGCTCGCGCGCTTGCCGGGGCTCGGCCCTCGATCAGCACGCCGGGCAGCACTGCAGCTGCTTTCCAAAAAAGAAACGCTGATGCGGCCTTTGGCGGATGCGATCAGCGAAGCTGCGGACCATGTGCTGACCTGCACGACCTGCGGCAATCTTGATACTCAGGACCCCTGTTCGATCTGCGTTGACACACGGCGGGATGCCGGCGTGATCTGCGTTGTGGAGCATGTTGCAGATTTGTGGGCGCTTGAACGCGCGGGTGCAAACTCCGGTCAATATCATGTGCTTGGCGGCACGCTGTCTGCGCTTGATGGTGTCGGGCCAGATGATCTCAATATCGCAGGCCTTGTGAACCGCACCATGAGCGGCGACATCAAGGAAGTGGTGCTTGCAGTCAATGCCACCGTTGATGGGCAGGCCACCGCTCATTACATCATGGATCAGTTGGAAGGGTCTGGCGCGAATGTCAGCCAGGTGGCCCACGGCGTACCTGTTGGCGGCGAGCTGGACTATCTGGATGACGGCACACTGGCCGCAGCCATGAAGGCGCGGCGACCTTTCTAAGACACCTATTCAGGAACACCAAGATGGCGCAGCAATACGACAAGCTCGACGAACGGCTGCACAAAATGATTGCCGCGCAGCATATCTTCTTCACGGCAACGGCTGCCGAAGGCACGCGCATCAATATCTCACCGCGCAGTACAGAGTGGTTTCGCGCGATTGATGACCACACCGCTCTTTACCTGGACCAGACCGGCAGCGGCAATGAAACGGCTGCTCATCTGCCAGCCGATGGACGGATGACGATCATGATGTGCTCGTTTGATGCAGCACCCATGATCCTTCGGCTCTATGGCAAGGGGGATGTGATCCCGTACACGCATGCAGACTACGCGACCCTCAAGACAAACTACTTCGATGGTAGGGAGCCTGCCGGTGCGCGGCAGATCGTCCGCCTGCGGTTTGATCTGGTGCAAACGTCGTGCGGCTATGGCGTTCCACACTTCGCCTATGAAAGCGAGCGGGACACGCTGACCAAGTGGGCCCAGGACAGGTCGCCTGACGACATGCGTGCCTACCGTGCCAAGAAGAACGCCAAGAGCATTGACGGTCTGCCAACCTGGGCAGCCAGCGAGGCGGAATAAAAACGGGCGGGCACCCCATGTTGCCCGCCCGCTTCAATGTCGCGTCAGATGCAATCTGACTTCTATCGGTTGTCCCAGTATTCCTTGGTCTTCGCAAAGATCATCGGTCCAAGGATCAAGAGGCCAATCAGGTTCGGGATCGCCATCATTGCGTTGAGGGTGTCGGCGATGAGCCAGATGAGGCCCAGGTCAAACAGGGCGCCGACCGGGATGGCCAGAATCCACAAGAGCCGATACGGCCAGATTGCCTTTTCGCCAAGCAGATACTGAACGCTGCGTTCGCCGTAATAGCTCCAGCCCAGCACTGTTGTGAAGGCAAAGACCGCCAATGCCACAGCTACAATCTCCGCGCCCAATGGCAGCGCAGATGCAAAGCCCGCACTGGTGAGCGCGGCTCCGGTTTCACCTGACGTCCACAGGCCCGAAGTGATGATCACCAGGCCCGTCATGGTGCAAACAATGATCGTATCGATGAATGTCCCCAGCATGGCAACATGGCCCTGCGTGACGGGGCTGTCCGTCTTCGCCGCCGCATGAGCGATAGCTGCGGAACCAAGGCCTGCTTCGTTGGAGAACACTCCACGCGCAACGCCAAAGCGGATGGCGGCTGCAACGGCGGCACCAGCAAAACCACCCACGGCGGCGACTGGTTCAAAGGCATATTTGAAAATAAGTCCGAACGCCTCAGGGATGGCTGACGCATTGATGACCAGAATGACGGCGGCTGCGCCGACATACAGAATGATCATCAAGGGCACCAGCGCGCCGGCCACATCGGCAATACGCTTGATGCCGCCGATGAGAACCAGGCCAACACCCACCATCATCACCAGACCGGTGACAAGAGGCTCAACGCCAAAGCTTGATTCAAGAGCATGGGCGACGGAGTTGGACTGCACGCCATTGCCAATGCCGAAAGCGGCGATCGCTGCAAAGAGCGCAAAGGCAAACGCCAGAATTTTACCAATGGCCGGGAAGCGCGCGCCGACACCATCCCGCAGGTAATACATGGGACCACCCACATGCATGCCGCGGCCATCAACTTCGCGATAACTCACCGCCGCTACGGCTTCCGCATATTTGGTTGCCATGCCGATCAGGGCGATGACCCACATGTAAAACAGTGCGCCGGGGCCACCCAGGAAGATGGCGGTTGCCACGCCAGCGATGTTACCGGTGCCAACCGTTGCCGCCAAGGCTGTTGCCAATGCCTTTTGCGGAGGGATGTCGCCATCGCCCAATCGTTGCGGCGACATGAGCAAGCCGAACGCATGAAACAGTTTCCGAAGTGGCATGAACAAGAGGCCTGCCATCAGAAAAATGCCTGTTGCTGCAATCAGCACAAGCATCGGCACGCCCCAGACGATTGAATTCACATCGCCAACAAGTGTTGCCAAAGTCTCCATGTCTTATTCCCCCGCTAAAAGATCGCGCTGCCCTTCCGACGGCACGAGTGGACCCGTATCTTCTTCGCCAATCTCCAGACCGACGATGCGCTCCCCACGCTTCGTGATCTTATCTGCAGAAACACTGACCTGACGAATGTCTTCTTGCGCCTGACCAAAATGGCGCGACAGTTTGGACACCCTGTCATCAAGACGCGTCACGTCCGTCAGCATCTTCTCGACTTCTGCCTGGATCAAATGCGCCTGTTCGCGCATCTGGGCGTCTTTCAGAATGGCGCGCACTGTGTTGAGCGTTGCCATCAAGGTGGTGGGCGACACGATCCAGACTTTTGCCTTGAAGCTTGCTTCAACGGTTGCCGGGAAATTCGCGTGCAGCTCCGCATAGACCGCTTCTGACGGCAGGAACATCAGGGCCGAGTCCGCAGTTTCGCCGGGAATGATGTATTTGGCCGAGATATCGTTCACATGCTTGAGCATGCTATCGCGAAAGAAGCGCTTGGCCTTGGTGCTTTCATCCTCGGTCTTGGCATCGACCAGCGCGCGATAGGATTCGAGAGGAAACTTCGAATCGACCGCGATCGAGCCGGGCGGATTTGGCAGTTTGATAACGCAGTCCGCCCGCGCCCTGTTCGACAGGGTTTCCTGAAAGGCATAGGCGGATGGCGGCAGCGCAGCGGTGACCAGATCCTGCAGCTGTATTTCACCAAAGGCGCCGCGGGCCTGCTTGTTGGCCAGGATATCCTGCAAACCCACCATCTGGCCGGACAGTTCTCCGAGCTTCTTCTGAGCCTCATCAATGAGCGCCAGCCGGGTGTGCAATTGCGTGAGGGTTTCACCGGTTTTCTTGGTGTTGTCTTCCAGGCCATCGCCTAGACGTTTGGACACATGGTCCAGACGCTCATTCAGGGTGCGGGACAGCTCTGCTTCGCGCTTGGCCTGAGCATCCGACATGGCTGCCAACCGACCGGACAGCTGAGACTGGGCATCCATCAGGCTCGCCAGGGCCTTTTCCTGGGCTTCTGCCGCTCTTTCTGCCCGTTCCTGAGCGGCGGTATCCACGGGTTTTCGCATCACAAATGCCACGATGCCTGCCCCTGCAAGGGCGGCCAGAACGGCGGCAGCAATGACGAAAACCATATCCATGGGCAAAAACCCTAGAAAACCTGAGAGAATCGGCGCTTATGGCGGACAGTATACCCATCACTGGCAAGTTGACGCGGCATGTCTGCTCGCTTATCTGACCGGTTATGGCCATACGCAAGATCATTACCGCACCCGATCCGCTCCTCAAGCAGGTCTCTGAACCCGTCGAAAAGGTGGATGATGAGATCCGCGCGCTGATGGATGACATGCTGGACACCATGTATGACGCGCCAGGCATCGGCCTTGCCGCCATCCAGATCGGTGTGCCCAAGCGGGTGATCGTGATTGATATCTCGCGCGACGATGCACCGGCGGAGCCGATGTATTTCGCCAATCCGGAAATCATCGAAAAGGCGGATGAGACAGCGCCCTACGAAGAAGGCTGTTTGTCAGTGCCGGAGCTTTACGAAGAGGTAGAGCGGCCGGCCACATGCCGCCTGCGCTATTTGGACTACCAGAACGAATTGCGCGAGATCGACTGCGACGGCCTGCTTGCCACCTGCATCCAGCATGAAATGGATCATCTGGAGGGCATACTCTTCATTGACCATCTGTCGCGCATGAAACGCTCCATGATGCTGAAGAAGCTGCAGAAGGCGAAAAAACTCGCTGCCACCGCCTAGTTGTCACACGAACAAAGAAGACCGGAGACCGGCATGACGCTGCGCATCGCCTTTATGGGTACGCCGGATTTTTCTGTCCCTGCGCTGTCGGAGTTGATTGCAGCCGGACATGACGTTGTCGCGGTTTACTCGCAGCCCCCACGCAAGTCCGGCCGGGGCATGACCCAGACGCCGACACCTGTGCATGCCTTTGCGGAAGCACACGGCATTGAAGTGCGCACACCTGAAAAACTGAAGAGCCCGGAAGAGCACCAGGCATTCCGCGATCTTGATCTCGATGTGGCTATTGTGGCCGCCTACGGGCTGATCCTCCCACAGGCCATTCTGGACGCCCCGAGGCTTGGGTGTCTGAACATCCATGCTTCCCTGTTGCCACGCTGGCGGGGGGCGGCCCCTATACAACGGGCCATCATGGCCGGGGACAATGAAACCGGCGTTGCCATCATGCAGATGGAAGCAGGGCTTGATACGGGGCCTGTCCTGCTGGCTGAGCGCACCCAGATTGGACCCACAGAAACGGCGGGCGAGTTGCACGATCGGCTGTCGCTTATTGGCGCAGGTCTGATGGTGCGGGCGCTGGCAGCGCTTGAGCGCGATTCACTCGCGTCCACGCCGCAGCCCGATGACGGCGTTACCTATGCCGCAAAGATCGACAAGGCTGAGGCCCGCATTGACTGGACACGGTCTGCGCGGGAACTGGACTGTCACATCCGCGGCCTCGCGCCCTTTCCCGGGGCCTGGTGCGAAATGGCAAAAGAAGGCAAGCCACAGCGCGTTAAAATTCTGCGCGCTGAGCCCGTGGCGCGCTCAGGGACCGCCGGCACGGCCCTTGATGACGCCCTGACCATTGCCTGCGGCGATGGTGCCTTGAAACTTCATCAGGTGCAGCGGGCGGGCAAGGGCGTTCAGCAGGCGGACGAATTTTTGCGTGGTTTTCCCGTGCCAGCCGGAACGGTCCTGTCGTGACGCAGCGCTACAAGCTCACCATTGAATATGACGGCACGCCCTTTGTTGGCTGGCAGAAACAGGACAATGGGCGCGGCGTGCAGGACGCCATTGCCGATGCCATTCTAGGCTTCTGCGGCGAGCACGTGACAGTTGCCGGGGCCGGACGGACGGACACCGGCGTCCATGCCTTGGGGCAGGTTGCGCATATCGACATTGAGCGAGAAACCGATGCTGACACGGTGCGAGATGCGATCAACTTCCATCTCAAGCCTCAGCCGATCTCCATACTTCTCGCTGAGGCCGTCAGCCCAGATTTCGACGCACGGTTCTCAGCCGTCAAACGTCACTACCTCTACCGCATCATCAATCGACGCGCGCCGCTGACGGTTGATCGGCACCGGGCATGGCAGGTGCCCGTGCCGCTTGATGCACAGCTCATGGACGAGGCCGCTCAACAACTGGTCGGGAAGCATGACTTTACGACCTTCCGTGCGGCCCAGTGCCAGGCTGCCTCTCCCGTCAAGACGCTGGATGCGCTTGATGTACGGCGGGAGGGCGAGGCGATTGTCATCACCGCGCGGGCTCGGTCGTTCCTGCATAACCAGATCAGGTCCTTTGCCGGCACACTGAAGTCCGTCGGCGAAGGCAAGATGAGTGTGCGGGATGTTCGTGCGGCCCTGGAAGCGCGGGACCGTTCGAAATGCGGACCGGTTGCGCCCCCCGATGGGCTCTACCTGATGAAGGTCGACTACGACTGAGGCTTAGAGGTCGATGATCTCGATGGCCTGTTCGTCGATTTCTGCGCCAAAGAAAATTCGGCCCACGCGCGCAAACCGTTCGGCCCCATCCGTAGCGAGGAACTTCACAGTACCTTTTTGATCAACTGGTGCTGAGGTGTCGCCCAGCGCGCTGGCAACAGCCTGAGCAGTTGTGGTTGCAGAATCCACCATGGCCACACCTTGCGGTAGTTCTGCGCGGATGGCGTCAGACAAAACCGGGAAATGCGTACAGCCAAGGACCAGGGTGTCGGGGCTGGTCTCTCCGGCGAACAGGGGATGTAGGTAGGTACGCGCGGCCTCACGGGTGGCGGCTGATGACGTCCAGCCCTCTTCTGCAAGAGCCACAAATACCGTGGCGGCTGCCTGGGTTACCTGTGCGTCGGGTGCGCGATCATGAATAGCTTTTGGGTAGGCCTCGCCGCGCACGGTTCCTTCAGTGGCAATGATCGCGATGCAGCCGGACCGGCTTGCAGCGATTGCAGCCTCCGCACCGGGTTCGACCACACCGATCACGGGCACGGGCGCAAATTTTTCAGCCAGCAGCGGTGTGCCCACCGCACTTGCCGTGTTGCACGCAATGACGAGGAGCTTGATGTCGCGAGCAATCAGCGCATCTGCCGCCTGTGTTGCATATCGCACGACCGTATCTGCACTCTTGGTCCCGTAGGGAAGGCGCGCGGTATCGCCGAGATAGACCAGGTCTTCATTTGGTAAAAGGTCGTGGATCGCCTTGAGCACGGTGATGCCGCCAACACCACTGTCAAACACACCGATCGGGCGCGGATCACTCATGGCTATAGCGGCCCGATGATCGCATACTCAATGGCCGAACTGATGAACAGGCTCAGGACCACATCAAGCGCAACAAATCCAATAGCCGTTCCTATGGGTGCACCCAGAACTTCGCGGGCGAGCAGGAACCGATACCAGACGACCGCAAGTACAAGTCCAAAGTTCACCAGCACCGCCATCGCAATCGGAAAAACGCCCAGCAGGTACAGCACGAAGTTGGGCACCATCACCAGTGAGATCGCCAGTGAAGACCAGTTGTAAACGATGATGTAGGGCGACACGCGCTGCCCCACGCTGAAGAGCGGAGCGATGAAGAGAATGGCTATGGGATAGGCAAACCACTCGATCCCCAACGTGGCCAGGTTTGAAATCAACAGATCCCCGTAGCCCGGCGGCGTGCCGGTGATCTGGTCACGCATCTCGAACAGCATGCGGGTTTCCGCAGCCGACACGATGAAGTAGAGCGGCACCAGAAAAATGACGACAGCGAAGGATCGCCAGAAGGCATCTGCCGACAAGTCAAAAAACCGGCTTGCATCAGGATCACGCCTGGCAATGGCAACAGAGCCTTCAATCGCGCGAAGCGCTTCAGAGAGGCTCGGCATGACTATGGCCGCCCTTGCCGCTCAGCGGCAAAGTCCGATGCTTTGGCGAAATAGCCCTCTACGACTGTTGCGTACACCGCAGCCAGCATTTCGACGTCCTGCACCGCTACGCGTTCGTCCACCTTGTGCATTGTCTCGCCCACAAGGCCGAATTCCAGCACCGGGCAATGGTTCTTGATGAACCGGGCGTCAGATGTGCCGCCGGTAGTGGACAGCTCCGGCCTCCGGCCAACGACGCTCTCCACTGACTTTGCCACCAGCTCCACAAAAGGTCCTGGCTGCGTGACGAAGCTTTCACCGGAAATCTTTGCGGACACTGAAATGGTGGCACCGCGCGCCTCGGCGATGTCGGCAACCGTCTTTTCAACAAGCTCAATCAGGCTGGCCCCGGTATGCGTGTCGTTGAACCGGATGTTGATGCGGGCGCGCGCCGTTGCGGGAATGACGTTGGTTGCGTCGTTGGCAACATCGATGGTCGTGATCTCAAGATTGGAGGGCTGGAAATGCTCAGTCCCCTGATCAAGCTCAAGCGCGTCGAGAGCCGCCAACGCCGCCACAAGGTGGGGAACCGGATTGTCTGCCAGATGGGGATAGGCCACATGGCCCTGCTTGCCCTGCGTCGTGATGACCATATTGACGCTGCCACGACGGCCAATCTTGATCATTTCGCCCAGCTCATGGGGGTTGCTCGGTTCACCTACAATGCAGTGATCAATCTGTTCGTCGTGACGCTCGAGCCAGTCCAGCATCTTGATCGTGCCATTGACCGCCGGGCCTTCTTCGTCGCCGGTAATCAAGAAGCTGATGGACCCTGCGTCGGTGCCATTGGCAGCAATGTGGTTTGCGGCAGCAGCAGCAAAAGAAGCGATGGAGCCCTTCATGTCGGAGGCACCGCGGCCCCACAGTACACCGTCTTCGACTTTGCCTTCGAACGGTCCAACCTGCCAGTCACGTGCGTTGCCGGTCGGCACAACGTCGGTGTGTCCGGCAAAGCAAAGGTGGGGTGCCGTTGTCCCGATGCGCGCGTAGAGATTGTCCACACGATCTTCACCGGGTTCCTCGAACGGCAGCCTGTGGCAAGTGAAGCCGAGGGCCGCCAGACGCGTCTCCAACAGATCAAGCGCACCACCTTCTGCGGGTGTCACGCTTGGGCAGCGGATCAGCTCAGCGGCGAAGGCGACGGGGTCAATACTGGTGGAGGTGTCTGTCACTTAGTCTCGCAGCAATTCGTTGATCGAGGTCTTGGAGCGGGTCTGGGCATCAACGCGCTTGACGATGACGGCACAATAAAGGCTCGGGCCGGGTGTTCCATCCGGCAGCGGCTTGCCGGGCAGTGAGCCGGGGACGACTACGGAATAGGCCGGAACTTCGCCCATGAAGATTTCGCCCGTCGCGCGGTCGATGATCTTGGTGGATTGGCCAAGGAACACGCCCATGGACAGGACCGAGCCTTCGCGGACAATGACACCTTCTGCTACTTCCGACCGGGCGCCGATGAAGCAATTGTCTTCGATGACAACAGGGTTTGCCTGCAACGGCTCAAGCACACCGCCGATGCCGGCACCGCCTGAGATGTGAACGTCCTTGCCGATTTGAGCACACGATCCGACCGTGGCCCATGTATCCACCATGGTGCCGCTATCCACGTAAGCGCCAAGATTGACGAAAGACGGCATAAGAACCACACCCGGCGCAATGTAAGCAGAACGGCGCACGATGCAGTTCGGCACGGCGCGGAAGCCGGCAGAACGCCACTGATTGTCGCCCCAGCCTTCAAATTTGCTGGGCACCTTGTCCCACCATGTTGTGCTATCGCCCGGACCGCCTTCAATCGGCGCCATGTCGTTCAGCCGGAATGACAGGAGAACGGCTTTCTTGGCCCATTCGTTGACCTTCCAGTTGTCACCGTCCTTTTCCGCGACGCGCACTTCACCGGAATCCAACGCGCCCAGGGCTGTATCCACCGCATCGCGAACCTCGCCCGTGGTGGATGTGGTCACGCTGTCGCGATTGTCGAATGCGGTTTCAATTGTGGCGGCGAGGTCAGCAAAGCTCATTTTTGTCTCTTGTCGGTCTGGAAGTCTGGTTGAAATCTGATCGGTTGACGATTTGAGGCGCACGATAGCCTCAGCCCCTCACCAGTCAACAAGATTAGCTCCGGCAAATGGCCGCTATTGACACTTCAGCCTTGCGCTAGAGCGTGTCGAGGAAACCCACCAGGTCATCTGTCACATGGTGGACGTGCTCACCATCCTTGCCGTGGTGGGCTTTTTCTGTGGCCCAGTCCTCATGGGTCTGAATCCAGACCGTGCGCATGCCCAGTTGGTGCGGCACCTCCAGATTGCGGGCGATGTCCTCAAACATCGCAGCCCGCCCTGCATCCGCACGAGAGTGGCCCAGAAAATGGGTAAATGCACCCGGGTGCGGTTTGGGGACGAAATTGCAGGCCGCAATGTCAATTATCCCGTCAAAGCGGTCCAGCACGCCGAGTTTTCCCGCCACATTCTCGGCGTGCTTATGAGAGCCATTGGTAAAAATGAAACGCTTGCCCGGCAAACGCGCCAAGGCTGCGTCCAGCGCCTCACTAGGGTCCACTACCGCCAGGTCAATGTCGTGCACGTAGTCAAGGAAAGGCCCCGGGGCCATCCCGTGCTCAGACATCAGGCCGGCCAGTGTTGTCCCATGCTCCACATAGAATTTCTTTTGAATGCGGCGGGCCTCGACGCGGTCAACATCCAGCTCATTGGCAATGAACGACCCCATACGCTCATCAATCTGTGCAAACAGGTTGCACTGGGCGGGATAAAGCGTGTTGTCGAGGTCGAAAATCCAGGTATCCACGTGGTCAAACTGTGGATGCCGGATCGGCGTGTGTGCGGCATTTTCCAGGCTGTCTGTCATGCATCGAAATGTGGGCCGATGCCCCCTGATTGGCAACTGTGATGGGCGGATAACTGCCATTTGCGGTGTGTTCGCGCCCGACAAAAGGCGGTTAATTTCCCATTAGGTGCGTGCCTTTAGACTTTGGCCCATGAAACCTCGTCGAATTTGGGGGTTCAGAGTGCTTTTTGCGGCCTAGGACACGTGATGCTGAAATTCATTAAAAAGCTGGCAGGGCAGGATAAGGCCTCGCGCGAGGCGCTGGCCTATGAAGAAGCCCGTTCACTGCTTGAATCTCAAAACACGGATGCCCGCCGCACGCTTGCGTCGCGGACTGACCTTGAGCCGGAGATGCTCTACTACCTCGCCGGCGACGCTGACACGCCGACGCGGGCACTCGTGGCTGCCAACCCAGCGACACCTCATCAGGCCAATATCGCGCTGGCCGATGATGAAGACAGGTCAGTGCGCGAGGAACTGACAAGCAAGATTGCCCGCCTGCTGCCTGATCTGTCGCGGCGCGAAACGGATGCGTTGCGCGAGCAGACCATCGAGTTGATCGAGAAGCTGGCGCGTGACCAGGAGCCCCGTGTCCGGGAAATTCTGGCTGAGGAAATCAAGAATTCCACCTTTGCGCCGCAAAGCGTCGTTCAGGCGCTGGCGCGCGATACCGAAATATCTGTATGCGGACCAATTCTGCGATATTCACCGCTCCTCAGTGATGCTGATCTTATCGAACTGATTGCGACAACACAGGTGACGGGCGTCATTGAAGCCATTGCAGGGCGTGAAGCGCTGAGCGCGGATGTTTCCGACGAAGTTGTGGCCTCGCTGGATATTCCGGCTGTCGCAACTCTTCTGGCAAATACCAGCGCACAAATTCGTGCCAGCACGATGGAAGAGATCGTGAAGAATGCCGAAGAAGTCTCCCAGTGGCATGGGCCGATCTCCATGCGGCCGGACCTCTCCATACGTGCCGTGAGGCGCATCGCTCAATTTGTCGGACGAGACCTTCTCTACGGGATGGCAGACAGACTGGGCCTGGATGAAGACACGCGACGCCTTTTGTCCGGGCGACTCCATGATCGACTGGATGAAACGCCGGTGCCTGATACGGCAACCAGCGCCCTCAAGATCGTTCAAGATGCGCGCGAGCAGGGCCGCCTTGATGGCGGTTTCGTCTCAGAAGCCGCTGAAGCCGGGTACACGGATCAGGTGACTTATGCCCTCAGCATGCTGTCCGGCCTCAAGGCACCCGAAGTACAACGGATTTTGACGTCTCGAAATGGCAAGGCGATCACCGCTCTTGTATGGCGCGCGCGTCTGTCCATGCGGGTGTCCGTCCTTATTCAGACGCATGTGATGCACCTGAAGTCACCAGAATTGCTCCCCGCGCGCGGTGGCAGCGAGTTTCCACTGACCGAAGAAGAGATGGTTCGTCTGCTCGACTACTTTGGACTGGCCGCCTAGACGCCCTGACGCAGGGCCCCAAGCGCGGGTGCCCTATCGCAGGCGCATCGTGTGGGTTTCCTGACCCGACACATCTACTTCCTGAAACGGCACTTCATCATAGCCGCGCGCCGCACAATTGGTGCGGCCGCGAATGAAGAAGCGTGTTGGCTTGGTGCAGAATGACCTGTCACCGCCCCACACCATGGGCACATCGCTGCGCGTGGCCACGTCACCACCATCGGTCACGGCTTCCGCATAGGCATAGTAGATGGGCTCATCCAGCGCGCTTGTCATGGCTGGTGCACAGTTGCCGGCGGGCACGCGTATCCACCCTGACGACCGCCACTCGTCAGACTGGCGATACCCTATGGCTGCCCAGACCAGCAGCTGCGTGTCATTGCAGAAATGAAAACCCGAACGGCGCTGGCGTTGTTCGCCTGCAGCTTCAAGCGCTGCAAAGAGCTTGGCATTCACGGCACCGTCGTTCTTCAGGCCATTCGCCTTCTGGAATTCCTTGATGGCGCGTGTAGTACGACCACCCGAAAAACCATCAACGGAGCCCGGCTCATAGCCAAGCTCGCGCAGGAGACGCTGAGTGCCAGCGATGCGGGCGCGCTTGTTGTCGTAATTGCCGCTTTCAGAAAAGGTTGCCGTCCAGTCCTTGCGGCCATCCGTCGTGATGCGAGCGAACTCCACTTTCTGCAGTCCGCGATCTGTGCAGCCATTGGCACTGACGAAGCTGAAGTCGGTCGTGTCGATACACAGCATCCGATCACCGGACGTGAGCCGCCTGCTGGCGCCGTGGGCCGGGCGGGTGCGGGCAAAGGCATAGTACTCTCCCTCCCCCAGATCATCCGCCACCACAGTTTTGCATTCGCCGGGATTGAGCTTGAACCAGCCCTGCACAAGGTACCCTTCATCGACCTCATGGGCCGAGGCGGCATCAAGTAGATAGCTTGAGCGATTGCAGAACTCGAGCGCTGCATTGGCAGGCGCGGACATCAGCAATACCGCGACTACGGCGCTGCCCGCGGCAATCATGAGCTTCATCGCATTAGCCAATGAGAGAGCCCGCCCCGTGCTCGGTAAAGAGTTCGAGCAGCACCGCGTGGGGCACCCGACCATCCAGAATAACAGCGGCCTCGGTGCCGGCAGCGCGCGCTTCAAGGCAGGTTTCGATTTTTGGAATCATGCCGCCGGAGATCGTCCCGTCGGCAATCAATCCTTTTGCATCGTCGGGCGTGATGTTGGTCAGCAGATCCCCGTCCTTGTTCAGAACGCCGCGCACATCGGTCAGCATCAAGAGACGTTTGGCATCCAGCGCACCGGCAATGGCGCCGGCTGCTGTGTCTGCATTGATGTTGTAGGTATGACCGTCCTTGGACACACCAATGGGCGCGATGACAGGAATGAGATCGGACCCGATCAAGACTTTGAGGACATCCGGGTTGATCTCTTCGGGCTCGCCGACAAATCCAAGATCCAACACGCGCTCAATATTGCTGTCGCTGTCCTGAACTGTCTTTTGCATTTTCTTGGCAACGATCAGGCTGCCGTCCTTGCCTGACAAACCCACCGCCTTGCCGCCGGCCTGGTTGATGGCGGTAACGACTTCGCCATTGATCTTGCCGGACAGCACCATTTCCACGACTTCAACTGTCGCTTCGTCGGTAACGCGCAGGCCTTCCTGAAACTCACTTTCGATTGCCAAGCGCTTGAGCATGGACCCGATCTGCGGGCCGCCCCCGTGCACGATGATGACATTGATGCCGACCTGCTTGAGCAGGACGATATCGCGCGCGAACTGGGCCGCCAGCTTGTCGTCGCCCATGGCATGGCCGCCATATTTCACGACCACGACCTTGTCTTCATAGCGCTGCATATAGGGCAACGCCTCAGAGAGGATGTGGGCCTTCTCCAGCCATGCTTCAGCTGTCTTGTCTGTCATCGCGCGGATGTCCGCCATGTCTTGTCTATTTGGAGTCTGATCTGTTTGATCTTGTTATCGAGCCACAGGCGCAGCTCATTGCTGACATGATCTATACCCAAAAGGTCCGTCTGCGGCCAGAACGTGTCGTTGTATGAGATTAATCCGGGTCAGTAATCGCGCAGGAAGGCGACTTCGGCTCGCACATCTTCAAGACCGAGCCCGGTCTTGGACGCTGTGACGAGGACCTGAGGGTGGGCCGCCACATGACGCCGCATGGCCGCCTCGGTGCTGGCAATAACTTTAACCAGCTCGTCTTTCTTGGGTTTGTCGGCCTTGGTCAGCACCACCTGATAGGAGACGGCTGCTGTGTCCATCAGATCGAAAATCTCTTCGTCATTGGCTTTGACGCCATGGCGACTGTCCACAAGCACGAATACGCGGCGCAGGGCGGCGCGGCCGGCCAGATATTTGGTGATGAGATTTGTCCAGGTGCGGACCTTGGATTTGCTCTCACGCGCATAGCCGTAGCCTGGCAGATCCACCAGATAGACGCCGTCAGGGTCACCCGCCGGGAGACCGAAAAAGTTGATCTCCTGCGTGCGGCCCGGTGTGTTGGATGTGCGGGCCAGATTGTTGTGCCGCGTCAGGGCATTGATGAGGCTGGACTTGCCCACATTGGAGCGACCGGCAAACGCAAATTCCGGGCGGCCACCCGGCGGCAGCCCTTCCACGTTCACCACGCCTTTGAGAAACTCGGTCGGCCGCGAGAAGAGCAATCGTCCGGCTTCTACGAGCGCGGCGCGTTCCTGCTCATCCTGATCTGACATGTCATGACCTGCTTTGGACGCTAGGACGCATCATTGTCGGATTTGAACCGCTTAGTGAGCCACTGGAAATCCTGACCCCACTCCGGCGATACACCCTGACGCCGCATGATGACCCACTGCTGGAGGATCGAAAAGGCATTGTTGAACGTCCAGTAGATCACAAGACCGGCAGGGAATGTCGCCAGCACGAATGTGAAGATGATCGGCATCCAGCGAAAGATCTGCTGCTGGATTTCGTCCGTCGGCGCCGGGTTCATCTTCATCTGAAGATACATCGTGATCCCCATCAGGATCGGCCAGACACCGATCAGGAGGAACGACGGTGGATCGAATGGAATAAGCCCAAACAGATTGAAGATCGATGTAGGGTCCTGCGCGGACAGGTCATTGATCCAGCCAAAGAACGGCGCGTGGCGCATTTCGATGGTGACGAACAACACTTTGTACAACGCAAAGAAAACGGGAATCTGGATCAGGATCGGCAGACACCCGGCGAGCGGATTTACCTTCTCACGCTTGTACAGCTCCATCAGTTCCTGTTGCTGGCGCTGCTTGTCGTCTGCAAAGCGCTCGCGCAGCTTCATCATCTCTGGCTGAACTTTCTTCATCTTGCTCATGGCCACGTAGGACGTGTTGGCGAGCGGGAAGAAGGCGAGTTTGATGAGGACGGTGATGATGATGATGGCCACACCGAAGTTGCCGACCATGCCCTGGATATAGAGCAGTGCCAGGAACAATGGCTTGGTGAAGAAGTAGAACCAACCCCAGTCGATGGCGAGTTCGAAGCTCTCAATGCCAAGCTGGCCTTCATAGCCGTCAATGATGTTGACGACCTTGGCGCCGGCAAACAGCCGGTCGGTCGTTGATGTGGAGCCCCCCGCAGGGACCACAACCGGATCGCGCAGGTAGTCTGCCTGATAGACGTCCTGACCGCGCACGGGCGTGTCGGAGAATGACATGCGGCTTTCTGTCGACTGATCCGGAATGAGAGCCGTCATCCAGTATTTGTCTGTGATGCCAAGCCAGCCGCCTGCCGTGCGGGCACGGATGGAGCCTGTTTCCTGAAGATCATCATAATCGAGTTCCTGCAGGCCGTCCGTATCCGGAAAATATCCGATCAGACCTTCATGCAGAATCCAGATGCCTTCGATCTCAGGTGTGCCTGTGCGCGCCACAAGGCCATACGGATACAGCGTCACGGCGGCAGCAGTCGCATTATCCACGCTTTGCTCGATCGTGAACATGTAGTCTTCGTCGAGCGAGATGGTTTTGCGGAAGGTGAGACCCGCACCATTGTCGTAGCTCAGCGTGATCGGCGTTGTGGGCGTCAGCATGCCCGGTGTGTCCTGGGTCCAGACGGTGTCGGCGCCTGGGAGACTCACATTGGCTGAGGCAGGAGCCGTCCAGCCGAACTCTGCGTAGTACGGGTTCTCTGAACCGCGCGGCGAAAGCAGGATGATTTCAGGGCTCGTTGGATCCACCGTCTGACGGTAATTCTTGAGCTGCAGATCATCGATGCGGGCGCCGGTGAGAGAGATGGACCCGTCAACGCTCGGGCTGTCGAGCGTCACGCGTGGTGACTGCTCCAACGCAATGGCGCGCGGCAGAACAGCACTTGCTGCTACAGGAAGACCGGCACCTCCAAGTTGCTCATCAACCTGTGGTTTGCCTGTGGTGTCGGGCACGGGTGCCAGACCCGATCCATCTGCCGGGGCCGGGGTGCCTGCTGCATCGGCCGCTAGGGTCTGCTCGGTGTCTGTCGACGCGACCGGTTCAGGTGGCGTGACGAAGAAGTACTGCCAGCCCACAAGGACGGCGACACACAAAACGGCGGCGAGGATAAAGTTACGATTTTCGTCGGTCATCGTCGGGGTGCGTCTCACTCACGGCAGAACCAGGGATGGAAGGATCGCTAGGCGACAGGTGGGCGCGGCCATGCACTTTTGCCAGTGCCCTTTCCAGGTCGCCCAACAACAGTGCGAATGGACGGCTTAGCGTGCCAGCGCGCCCGATAACTACATAATCGCGGCCCGGAAGGCCATAGCGGGGGAGCATTGCTTCGGCTGCTGCGCGCAGGCGGCGCTTGGCGCGGTTGCGAACAACTGCATTTCCAACCTTCTTGGTGACGGTAAAGCCAACCCTGAAGGGGGAATCGCCATCTTTTTCCTGATGCGGGCGCATCTGCAGCACAAGACCAGGCATTGCCGCACGTTTGCCACGTGCGGCTTGCAAAAAATCCGCCCGCTTTTTCAGGCGTTCGATCATGCTGGTGTCCGTATTTGGCGGGATTCCGCCAATCAGGGCCGCCTGTTTCTAGGCAGACAGGCTCTTGCGGCCTTTGGCGCGACGGCGCTGAAGCACCTTGCGGCCATTTTTGGTGGCAAGACGTGCGCGGAAGCCGTGACGGCGCTTACGCACGAGGCGGCTTGGCTGAAATGTCCGTTTCACGGCACAAACTCCGGGTCTGGCCCCGGAAAACCGGGGAAAACATGCAAATATCTGGTCAGCGTCTGGCAGGTGATGCGCGGTTCCGGTTGGCAAAAGCCTAAGGTCTCGCGCAAGCTAAAGCCTGCGACGCCAGAGCCGCGGGTTGTAAGCAAGCCGGGTTTGCTTGTCAATTGGCGGTTTGCTGCAGCCCCCGCCCTTCATCAACACGCCTGCTCACACCCAAAAACACCCGTTCACAAGCCCGGGAGCCGGTCTTTCACCCTGGGCCCCAATAGGCCACTTAGGGCCCAACGAGATGACCCAACCGACCTGCGGGAACGTACCATGATCCATATGCCAAGCGCCCAGACCTCAAATGACCTCCCAGCGCCGCGCGGATTTCTGTCCGCCGCCCTGCTGAGCGCGGCTGTTGTGCTGGGCTTTTCCCTTGTGACACCCATCCAACCGGCACAGGCTGCTGACCTTGCGGAGATTTTTGAAGAGCATGACCCGATGAGCACCAAGACAGTCGACCATAGCCAATGGGCAAGCCTTCTGACCTCCTACGTCTCCCTCGGCAGTGATGGAATTACGCGGGTGGATTACGCAGCCCTTGGCGAGAATGCCGCCGATGTCGAGAAACTTGGTGCCTATATCGATCTGCTTCAGGAAACCAAGGTCTCCGGCCTGAATAAGGATGAGCAGTTCGCTTTTTGGGCCAACCTTTACAACGCCGTCACCGTTGAAGTGATCCTCGAGCACTATCCGGTGCGGTCCATCCGCGACATTTCAATTTCACCGGGGCTGTTTTCAACCGGCCCGTGGGGCAAAAAACTTGTGACCGTGGAAGACGAGGAACTGTCGCTCGACAACATTGAGCACGACATCATGCGCGAAAACTGGGACGAGCCACGGGTGCACTATGCCGTCAACTGCGCTTCCTATGGCTGCCCCAATCTGGCGCTTGAGCCGTTTACCGGCAAAAAGCTTGAAGCACAGCTGGAAAAGGCCGCCAAGGACTACGTCAACCATCCGCGCGGCGTCAGCTTTGATGGCAACAAGCTCACAATCTCAAAAATCTACGACTGGTACGGCAAGGACTTTGGCGCGACCAAAGCAGCGCAACTCAAGAGCATTGCCAAACATGCCGACCCGGACCTCGCTGACAAACTGAACGCACATTCGGGCCGTGTGTCTTACGACTACGACTGGTCACTCAACGATACGGCCAATGGGCCGGACGGTAGCTAAACCACACCTTTTCAGACTTTCATGCACTCGCGGGGGACATGCGCGATGACTGACGACAACAAGACCGAAGACACCAAAAGTGATGAGCAGGGGTTCAGCCTCAAAAGGTCACTTCCTCTCATCATCCTGGCGGGCCTCATTGGGGCGGCCTTTTATTTTGATCTGCATACATATCTTTCGTTGCAGACGGTGGCTGAAAACCGGGAAGCCCTGACCGGGTTTGTTGAATCCAATATCGTTGTCGCGATCGCAGCGTTCATTGCGATCTATGTGGTGGTTGTCGCGCTGTCGCTTCCAGGCGGCGCCTTGATGACCATCACAAGCGGGTTCCTGTTTGGACCGTTGCTTGGTGGCCTTGTGGCCGTGGTAGGCGCAACCATCGGCGCGACGATCATCTTCCTTATTGCAAAGACGTCCTTTGGTGAGCCGCTTGCCGCGCGCGCGGGCCCCTGGCTTGAGAAATTGCGTGACGGCTTCCAGAAGGATGCGTTGTCCTATCTGCTGTTCCTGCGCTTGGTCCCTGCGTTCCCTTTCTGGCTGGTCAATCTTGCGCCAGCGGTTCTTGGCGTGGGCCTCACGACATATGCCATTGGTACATTTCTGGGCATCATCCCTGGTACGTTTGCATTTGCTTTTGTTGGCGCCGGGCTCGATTCCATTATTGAAGCGCAGCAAGCATCGTTTGATGCCTGCGTTGCTGAGAAGGGCGCTGACGGCGGATGCACGTTCGCGCTTGATCCGGGCTCTTTGCTTACACCGGAAATTCTCATCGCCTTTGCAGCGCTCGGTGTGGTCGCGCTCATTCCTGTTGTCATTCGTCGTATTCGCGACCGCAAGTCGGCTGCCTAAAGGAACACAATCATGAAAAAGATCTCTACAGATATCTGCGTCATTGGTGGTGGCTCCGGCGGCCTTTCAGTTGCAGCGGGCGCTGTCCAGATGGGCGCCAAAGTCGTGCTGCTTGAAGCAGGAGAGATGGGCGGAGATTGCCTGAACTATGGGTGTGTCCCCTCCAAGGCTCTGCTCGCCGCCGGCAAGCACGCCCACATGTTTGGACATTCAGAAGAGTTCGGTATTGCAGCTGCCGTGCCGCAGGTCGATTTCAAGAAGGTCAATGCGCACGTCAAGGATGTGATCGCGACGATTGCACCGATTGACAGCCAGGAACGATTTGAAGGACTTGGCGTCACGGTCATTCGCGAGTTCGGTCGCTTCAAGGATGCGCGGACCGTTATTGCCGGTGACACCGAGATCACCGCAAAGCGCATTGTCATTGCCACAGGCTCAAGCCCGTTCGAGCCGCCGATCCCGGGCCTGGAAGATGTGTCGTTTTTCACCAACGAAAACATCTTCGACAATGATGTTCTGCCCGAACATCTGATCGTCATCGGTGGTGGCCCCATCGGCATGGAGATGAGCCAGGCACATCGGCGGCTTGGAGCCAAGGTCACGACGCTTGAAGGCGGCAAGGCGCTTGGCAAGGACGATCCGGAACTGACGGCAATCGTCAAGAAGCGCCTGGTCGAAGAAGGCATTGATTTGCGCGAGGATGCGATGGTTCAGCGCATTGAAAAGACGGACGCAGGCGTGCGTGTGGTGTTTGAAAAAGACGGCACCGAACAAAGCGTTGAAGGGTCACACCTGCTTCTCGCGGTTGGCCGCAAACCAAACGTCGACAAGCTGGATCTTGAGAAAGCCGGCATTGAGTACACCAATCGCGGCATCAAGACCGATGATCGCCTGCGCACGACCAACAAGAAGGTGTTTGCCATTGGCGATGTGGCAGGCGGCCTGCAATTCACCCATGTGGCTGGCTATCACGCGGGCATCGTCATTCGGAATGCTCTGTTCAAGATGCCTGCCAAGGCAGATCACTCAGCTGTGCCCTGGGTCACATATACGGACCCGGAAATGGCGCATGTGGGCCTAACCGAACAGCAGGCCCGGGATGTCCATGGCGACAGCATGAAAGTGCTGCGCTGGGAGTTCCACGAGAATGACCGGGCACAGGCGGAGCGCCGCACTGAAGGAGTCATCAAGGTGATGGTCGACAAGAAGGGTGTTGTTCTGGGGGCGTCGATTGCCGGCGCAGGCGCAGGTGACCTGCTTGCGCCGTGGATTCTGGCTGTGGGCCAGAAGCAGAAAATCGGCACCATGGCCCAGTTCATTGCGCCCTACCCGACCATGACCGAAGTTTCCAAACGGGCGGCGGGCTCCTTCTATACCGAGACCCTCTATAGTTCGCGGGTCCGGTTTGTGGTGAAATCGCTGATGCGAATTTTTGGGTAGAAACGCACACGGCCCGCGCACCAGCCGGGCCTGCCAGCGGACGGGACATGGGCCAGGAAGAGCATACAGATCACGAGACCAAGCCTGAGCACCGCTCAAGCCTGCAATCGCTGTTGCCCGCACGCCTGGCCCGCAGCCTGTCCGCTCAGCTTCTGGTCCTGACCGTCGCCTTCGTAATGCTGGCTGAGGTCTTCATCTATGTGCCGTCGATCGCGAACTATCGCGAAACATGGCTGATGGATCGGATCAATGCTGCGCAGCTGGCCACGCTTGCTGTTGTGGCAGCCGCAGAGCGTGGCGTGATGCCCGACCTTGAGGCGGAATTGCTCAAGAACGCTGAAGTCAAAGCTGTGGCACTGAAGCGGGACAACCGGCGCGAGCTGCTGTTGGCAAGTCCCATGCAGGACATGGTCGCGGCGCGCTATGACCTGCGTAATGCAAGCATATTGGAGCTGTGCTACGACGCCTTTGAAGTTCTGGTTTTTGGCGGCGGACGCACCGTCGCTGTGGCCGGCGAGCCTCGGTTCGGCGGCGGTGAATTCATCGAAATCGTTATCGATGATACGCCGTTGCGCCAGGACATGATCGCGTTTTCTGGCAACATCCTTTTGCTGTCGATTGCGATCTCCATCTTTACCGCAGCGCTGGTTTTTCTAGCTCTCAACCGCGCCCTTGTTCAGCCGATGATGCGCATCACGGCAAACATGGTCCGGTTCCGTCAGTACCCGGAAGATATTTCGCGCGTCATGCTGCCCTCTGACCGGCGCGATGAAATTGGAACTGCCGAACGTGAACTGGCCGCCATGCAGGGTGAGCTGCGCCAGGCGCTGCGACAGAAAACCCGACTAGCAGCGCTTGGAACAGCGGTCAGCAAGATCAATCATGATTTGCGGAATATTCTTGCAAGCGCTCAGTTGATTTCAGATCGGCTGTCGGGCGTCGATGATCCGCAAGTGCAAAAGCTCGCCCCGCGACTCTTCACATCCATTGACCGTGCCATCGCGCTTGCGACTGACACCATGAAGTTCGGCAAGGCGGAAGAAGCACCCACCCGCAAACAATACGTGCCGCTTGCTGACCTTGCGACGGAAGTTGTTGAAGCTGTTCTACCTGTGGACGAGACACAAATTTGTGCCGACATTCGCATTGATGAGGAAGAACAGATCTATGCCGACGCGGATCAGCTGTTTCGCATTCTCCTCAATCTGACGCGCAACGCCGTTCAGGCTATGGAAGACGCTGGCGGCACCGGCACACTTACCGTGGCCTGCGAAATGACCGAGGGAGGCGGTCGCCTCGTGGTCGCGGACACAGGGCCCGGCCTTCCCGAAGATGCGCGCGACCATCTGTTTGAGCCTTTTATCGGCAGCGCCCGCAAAGGGGGCACAGGCCTTGGCATGGCCATCGCAGCGGATTTGGTGCGCGCCCATGGCGGCCGCATTGAGCTGTACGAAACACGGCCCGGCCGCACGGTCTTTCACATCTACCTGCCAGGCCCGGATGGCAGCATTGCACCGGCGACGGCTAGTGCTGCAGCCCAGTAGGGTGCTACATCCAGCCCATGAGCTGGGATCCTTCGATTTATCTGAAGTTCGATGACAAGCGCACCCGACCGGCAGCAGAACTGCTTGGTCGAATCCAGACTGACAATCCAGGAGAAGTGGTCGATCTAGGGTGCGGACCGGGCAACTCCACTGCCCTTTTGGCGGCACGCTGGCCACACGCCAAGATCACGGGCGTCGACAGCTCTCAGGAGATGCTCGACAAAGCCGCGTCAACAGATTTACCTGCTACGTGGACCCTCGCGGACATTGCGACATGGCGCGCTGCCGTTCCAGCCGATGTCCTGTTCACAAATGCGGCGCTGCAATGGCTCGGCAGCCATCAATCGCTGTTTCCATCCCTGATGGGCGAGGTTGCTCCCGGTGGCATATTGGCGATCCAGATGCCGCGCAATTTCGATGCGCCCAGCCACACGCTGTTGCGCGAGGCCGTGGAAGAAACCAACAACTCCGTTCTGATTTCTTTGCTGCGCGAAAACCCTGTTGCTGATCCGGACGTCTACCATCGGCTTCTGACACCCCATGCGTCGTCGATAGACATCTGGGAAACCACGTACCTTCAGGTTCTGTCGGGAGATGATGCTGTGCTGGCCTGGACAAGCGGCACAGCACTTGTTCCCTTCACATCCGCGCTAGCGGGCACTGAACGTGACCGTTTTGTGAACAGTTACCGACACAAGCTGGCAGCGGCTTATCCTCAGGAGGCGGATGGCTCAACGCTGTTTTCCTTCAAGCGCATCTTTATTGTGGCCCAAAAGCACTAGAGAGCGTCCCGTCGCCCATCTGCATGGCAAAACCCGATTATGGTGCATTGCAACCAAAGCCGACCGATGCCACCCTTTGATCAAACGTGTGTGTAAATTGGTTCCAAGGGTTCTATGTCCACTCTTGATCTTGGTGTCATTGGCAATAGCAGCTATGGCGCGCTTATTAATCCTCAGGGCCGCATCGTGTGGTCCTGCCTGCCGCGTTTCGACGGGGACCCGGTTTTTTGTGATCTTCTGAATGGCGGCGATAACGCTGTTGACGGGGGCGACTTTGGTTTCTGGGATATAGATCTCGCTGACTTTGACCGCAGTGAACAGAACTACGAACCCAATACGGCCATCCTTAAAACACGTCTTTATGACAAACAGGGCAACGCGGTTGAGCTGACGGACTTTGCACCGCGCTACCTCAACCATGGGCGCATGTTCCGGCCTGTCACCATCATGCGGCGGATTTCCCCGCTTACCGGCACACCGCGGATCACCATACGATTGCGCCCCAGGTTCAACTGGGGTGCGCGGGTCCCGGACCTCAGCCGAGGCACAAACCACGCACGGTTTTTTCACACCGGCCAGACCCTGCGGCTCAATACCAATGCACCGTTGGCCTATGTGCTGGACGAGGTGCCCTTCCTGCTGGAAGAGCCCGTCGACATGATGCTGGGCCCGGATGAGCCACTGGCGGGCAATCTGCGCGAAACTGCAAACACGTTTGAGGAACGCACAGCCGACTACTGGCGGACCTGGGTGCGTCGGCTGGCGCTGCCGCTTGAGTGGCAGGATGCGGTTATTCGCGCCGCCATTACGCTCAAGCTGTGCACCTATGAAGAAACCGGCGCCATCATTGCCGCCATGACGACATCTGTTCCAGAAGCTGCAAACACCCAGCGCAACTGGGACTACCGCTACTGCTGGCTGCGGGATGCGTTCTTTGTGGTGCGGGCCCTCAACTCCCTGTCAGAAGTAGAGACCATGGAGCACTACCTGCGCTATCTGCATAACATTGTGGGTGAAGCCAACGACCACCTGCAGCCGGTCTGGGGTATCAGCAGAGAAGCCGCACTGGTGGAGAACGAGATCACCAGCCTTTCCGGCTATCGCGGCATGGGGCCTGTGCGTGTCGGCAACCAGGCCTACGAGCATTTTCAGCATGATGTGTATGGCAATGTTGTGCTCGCAGCGTCTCAATCGTTCCTCGATCAACGCCTGTTCAAACCCGGCACAGAAGAGAATTTCAGCCGCCTGGAACATATGGGCGAGCTGGCGTTCAAGACATACAATCAGCCGGATGCAGGCATGTGGGAGCTGCGCACACGCGCACGCGTGCACACATCCTCCAGCCTCATGTGCTGGGCAGCCTGTGACCGGTTGGCAAAAATCGCGCGGCATATGGACCTCACAGACCGCGCGACGTACTGGCAGGACCGCGCCGACATCATTCATTCCACCATCACGTCAGAAGCGTGGAATGAAGACATGGAATCTTTTGCTGAGAGCTTCGGCGGCAAGGGTGTGGAAGCTGGCTTGCTACTGATGGCGGAAGTCGGTTTCCTCAAGCCAGACGACGAACGCTTTCAAAAGACGCTTGATGCCGTTGAGCGCACCCTGAAGCGTGGCAAGCATATGTACAGATATGCGGAAGCCGACGATTTCGGGGAACCGGAGACCGCCTTCAACATTTGTACCTTCTGGTACATTGATGCCTTGGCCCGTGTTGGCCGGGAAGATGAAGCGCGGGAGATTTTTGAAGAGATGCTGAATGCGCGAAACCCGCTGGGACTGTTGTCGGAGGACACCGACGTCAAGACAGGCGAATTGTGGGGCAATTACCCGCAGACCTATTCACTGGTCGGCATCATAAATGCGGCGATGCGCCTGTCGCGTCCCTGGGAGGACGAAGTATGAGCCGGCTCGTTGTTGTGTCTAACCGTGTCGGGCCGATTGGCGACGCAAAGCGTGCGGGGGGTCTGGCCATCGCGCTGGTAGAGGCGCTCAAGACATCCGGCGGTATCTGGTTTGGCTGGACTGGTGAAACCACCGAGGAACCGGACAGCCGGCTCAAGCTGGAATCCGCCGGGCCGCTGACCTTGGCGACGGTTGATCTCTCGAAGGCAGATCACGAGGACTACTACAACGGGTTTGCCAACCGGTCCCTATGGCCGCTTTTTCACTTTCGCACCGGGCTTGTACAATATGACCGTCAGAACTTTGCGGGCTATGAGCGGGTCAATGCGAGCTTTGCCAAATCGCTCCTGCCCCTTATCCAGCCGGACGATCTGATCTGGGTACATGACTATCACTTCCTGCTGTTCGCCGAAGAACTCCGCAAGCTGGGCTGCACACGGCCTATCGGACACTTCCTGCACATTCCCTTTCCGCCGCGCGAGTTACTGACGACGCTGCCGCACCATGAGCAGCTGGTACAAGCCCTGTTCGCGTTCGACATTCTGGGCTTCCAGACCGAGCATGATCGCGACCGCTTCTTTGACTATGTGCGCATGGAGGCCGGGGGCAGCATTCTGGGTGACAAGGCACGCTGCTTTGGACGCACAGTGACCGCGCGCCACTTCCCCATCGGGATCGACGCGGACAATTTCGTGGAATTTGCCGAGTCCGAAGAAGGCCAGAAACAGTTCACGTCCATGCGCGACATGCTGCGCGGCCGTAAGCAGGTCATTGGCGTTGACCGCCTGGACTACACCAAGGGCCTGCCGGAACGCTTCAATGCCTTTGAGCGGATGCTTGAAGACCATCCAGACAAGCGGGGTCAGACGAGCCTGCTGCAGGTGGCCCCTCCGTCCCGGTCAGACGTGACCGAGTACCAGGATTTGCGGCTCGAGCTTGAGGGTATGGCCGGGCACATCAACGGGCGGTTTGCCGAGTTCAACTGGACACCGATCCGCTATCTCAACAGATCATTTGCTCGCCAGGCATTGGCAGGCCTTTGCCGTGCAAGCCATGTTGGGTTGGTGACGCCGCTGCGCGATGGGATGAACCTTGTCGCCAAGGAATATGTGGCGGCGCAGGACCCGGAAGACCCCGGCGTGCTGGTGCTGTCGCGCTTTGCGGGTGCCGCCAAGCAGATGCGCGATGCTGTTATCATCAATCCCTATGATGTGCAGGGCATGTCTGATGCATTGGCGCGGGCGCTTGATATGCCCCTTGAAGAGCGCAAGCAGCGCCATCAGGCACTTTTGAAAAATGTGTCTGACGAAGACATTGGTCATTGGCGCACGACCTATATGGATGCGTTGACCAGCGTTGAGGATTCCGGCGTGACAGGTGGCAGCATTCATGCTGACAGATCGGGGACCTCCAACGGATCAGCCGCCTGAATGTCTGCGCGCACCACCAAGCCCGTACTTGTTGCAGATATCGGCGGAACAAATGCGCGCTTTGCGCTGGCGCAGCCGGGCGAGACCAAACCTGATGCGCCAACGGTCCTGATGACCGCGCTCTATCCGACACTGGAAGATGCGCTCAAGACCTTTCTTGATCAGTCCGGTAACCAGGACATTGGTGGCGTCGCCATTTGCGCTGCCGGGCCGGTTCAGGCCTCGGGTCGTGATGCCTTTATTGAGATGACCAACTGCCCCTGGGTAGTCAGCGCAGAGGCTATTGCGTCCGCCACCGGTGTCGATGCCCCCATTCTGGTCAATGACTTTACGGCTGTGGCTGTCTCACTTCCGCATCTTGGCGACGACGATGTGGTTCAGATAGGAGGCAGCAAACCACAGGAAGGCGCACCGATTGGAGTACTTGGCCCGGGAACGGGGCTGGGCGTTTCCGGACTCGTGCCGCACTCAAATGGCGAGTTCACGGCCATCTCCGGCGAGGGTGGACATGTCTCCCTTGCGCCTGGCAATGAGCGGGAAATCTCGCTTCTGTTTCAGCTGATGCAGACCTATGGGCATGTATCCGCAGAACGTGTGCTGTGCGGACCTGGCATGGAAACGCTGTATGCGGCTCTTGGTGCCCTTGATGGCTCGCCGGAAACCGGCAAGCCCACCGCGGCTGACATTGCCCGCATGGCACAGGATGGGGCATCACCTCTTGCACAGGACACCGTCGAGGTCTTCACGGGCCTGCTTGGCTCGGCTGCCGGTGACCTCGCACTCACACTGGGTGCGCAAGGCGGCGTCTATCTGGCGGGTGGCATTCTTCCGCGCTGGGGCGACTTGCTGAACCAGCGGCTGCTGCGCCACCGGTTTGAAGCGAAAGGTAGGTTCAAGAGCTATCTCGCGGAGATTCCCCTTTACCTGATCACAGCGCCGGACGTGGCTTTGATCGGCCTCACGTCATTGGCGCGGCGCAGCTAGTCCAGCACAACACCTTCGCGACGAGGGTCCGCGCCGCCTTCAAGGTCGTCCCCAACCATACGCAGGCCGTGCAGTCCGCTGGTAATCTCCTTTACTTCAACCGTATGGCCGCGCGCCCGCAGGCCATCAGCCAGGGTGCTGATAAATGTGTTCTCCTCAAGCTCGAGCGTTGTGTTGCGATGAACATGGCGCGGCATGTCGATTGCGTCCTGCACGCTCATATCCCAGTCGAGAATGCCAATCAGGCTTTGCGCCACAAAGGCGATGATGCGGCTGCCGCCCGGTGAGCCAATGGCGGCGTAAAAGTCACCGTTCTCATCAAGCACGATCATCGGCGACATGGAGGAGCGCGGGCGTTTTCCAGCTTCAGGCCGATTGGCAATGGGCTTGCCGTCCCGCGCTGGACGGAAGGAGAAATCCGTAAGCTGATTATTGAGCAGGAACCCGCCTGCCATCATGTGGCTGCCGAAGGGTGCCTCGATCGAGGTGGTCATTGAGACGACATGCCCCCAATCATCACGCACGACGAAATGGGATGTTGAATGCGCTGGTTTGGGGTCGGCCGGCACATAGGCAGCTGATGACCCCGCCGGGCGGCCAGCAGGGAGCGGGTCCTTGGACGATGTCTGGTCAGGGTGTATCTGGCGGCTGCGCAGACGCAGATAGGACCTATCCAGCATGCCCTCCAAGGGGACGTCTACAAAATCAGGATCTGCGAGATAGAGGTTTCTGTCCGCGTAGGCCAGACGGCTTGCTTCTGAGATAAGATGGATCGCATCAGCTGACTGGGGTTCTGCGTTTTGCATGTAGAAGCTTTCCAGCAATCCCAAAATCTGCAGAACCGTCGTGCCGCCGGATGTCGGCGGAGGTGCGCCGCATACCGTGTAGGTGCGGTATGGCGCGCATACCGGCTCACGCTTGATCGGTTTGTAGGCAGCAAGGTCCGCCGCTGTCATGCCACCAGGATTGACCGGCGCGGTGTTGACCGCAGCCAGAATTTCCCTGGCTATCTCGCCTTCATAAAAAGCGCGAGGCCCCTGCTCTGCCAGTGTACGGAGTGTTTTGGCATAGGCCGGATTTGCCAGAACCATACCCACATCCAGCGGCACTGGATTTCCGTCTTCGTCTTTTTCGCCGGGCTTGAAGAAGTACTCACTCACCACCGGCATGCGCGGCAAAGCGGGCGACCAGTTGATGAGCTTGTTGAGCCGTGGCGTCACTTCAAAGCCACCCTCAGCCAGGCGAATGGCAGGTTCGAACAGATCGGCCCATGGCAACCGTCCCTGCTCCTCATGGGCGTCCGCCAACATGGCGACGACGCCGGGGACGCCGACCGCGTGACCACCCACCACCGCTTCAAAGAAACTCATGGGTGTGCCGTCAGGCTTGAGGAAATGCCGCGGTGTCACTGAGGCCGGTGCAGTTTCGCGTCCGTCCCATGTCTCGACCTGGCGCTTATCCTCATTCCAATAGACCAGGAATGCTCCACCGCCGATGCCGCTTGATTGTGGCTCCACCAATGTGAGCACCAGTTGCACAGCAACCGCAGCATCAACAGCGGACCCGCCACGCTCCAGCATTTCAAGCCCGGCGGCGCTTGCCAGCGGATGAGCTGCACTGACCATGTGCTTTTGTTGCGGAGTGAGGACCGCACTCATCAAATAGCCCACGGCGGCGAAGCCGAGCAGGGATGCCATCAGGGTGAAGAATAGTTTCGCGCGCGCCATTGAACGGCCTTTTGTCGTGGTGGGCGCACAGCATAACGAGGCATGGTCAGCAAAAACCAGACTTGACACTTCCCGTGCGAGAACAGGTATCGCGATTTACGTCATTTGCGCATGTCTGGCCGGCGCCCAGCGCCCTTTGCACCACATGCGTGCCTTCGCGCATACTTCGCCACCTTTTGTTCCCCGTGAGGACACACCATGAGTGCAGCGCCTTTCTCACCCGGCCCCCGTAATCTGATTACGGATGTGGATGGAATCAGTGTTGGTCAGTCGGAGGACCTGGCTGCCCGCACAGGCGTCACCGTCGTGCTTCCTGCCGATCATGCAATCGCGGCTGTTGATGTGCGCGGCGGCGGACCCGGCACGCGCGAAACGGATTTGTTATCCGCCGATTGTCTGGTGGATGCGGTCGACGCCATCGTCCTGTCCGGCGGGTCGGTCTACGGACTTGAGGCAGCATCAGGGGTGGCAGCGTGGCTAGGTGCGCGGGGACGTGGCTTTACGTTTCAGTCCACCCATCTGGTCGCCCCTATTGTGCCGCAAGCCATCCTGTTTGACCTGACAAACGGGGGCGACAAGGATTGGGGCGAGACGCCCCCCTATCGCGCGCTGGGCATGGACGCTGTTGCTGCTGCTGGTGACACCTTTGCGCTGGGCAACAAGGGAGCAGGTCTTGGGGCCCGGGCCGGTGCCTTGAAGGGCGGCATCGGCAGTGCGTCGGTGCTGGCACCTGCTGGATTTACGGTTGGTGCCATTGCTGCCAGCAATCCATTTGGATCTACCGTGATGCCGGGTAGCGCCCGCTTCTGGGCTGCACCCTTTGAAAAAGCGTCCGAACTTGGTGACCAAGGACAGCACCCAGCCCCCGACTCCCTTCCCGATGATCCTTATGCAGACAGTAAGATTGGCGCTTCGCCGGGCATGAACACCACCATTGGTGTTGTTGCGACAGATGCAGCCCTTACGCCGTCCGAGACCCGTCGGGTCGCGATGATGGCTCAGGATGGCTACGCGCGCTCTGTACGGCCGGTTCACACCCCATTTGATGGAGACGTGGTGTTTGCCATGGCAACAGGAACACGGCCCCTTCCTGAAGATGCCGCGCGGCCCGCGATGGTTGCCATGCTGGGTGCATTGGCTGCGGATACACTGGCCCGCGCCGTGGCGCGTGGTGTCTATGAGGCGGAGACACTAGCGGACAGTGTGAGTTACCGTGAGACGTTTCTGCTCAGCTAGGCGAAATGCCAAAGATGAGCGGGGCGACAAATGTCGCCAGTCCGGCGATCAAAACAATCCCGATGATGTTGAGCGCAAAACCGGCACGCATCATTTGCGGCACCGTAACGTAGCCAGATGCAAACACGATGGCGTTGGGCGGCGTCGCCACGGGCAGCATGAAGGCGCATGAGGCCGCCATAACGGCCGCGACCGAAAGCACAATGGGCGAATGGCCGGTTGCTTCAGCAATTGCAGCGACGACCGGCAGCAGGGCTGCAACGGTTGCCGTGTTGCTGGTGAGTTCCGTCAGGAAAATCACCATGGCGGCAATGGCGAGGACGAAGACCAGCAGCGGCAGCCAAGCAAGAACGCCCATGCCGTCTCCCAACGCGGCGGCAAGACCCGTGCTGGAGAATGCTCCTGCCAGAGCAAGCCCTCCACCGAAGAGTATGAGCACATCCCACGAGATGTTTTTTGCGTGTGCCCAGTCAAGCAGTCGCGCATTTTCGCTTTCCGGGGACTGACCCGGCGAGACCGTGTTGCCTGCGGGGATCAAAAACAAGGCCAGGGCCCCGGCTATAGCAATGCCAGGATCAGACAGGCCACTGAGCAGCGGGATGTCATCAAGCAAGGGCCGGAACAGCCAGAGAATGGCCATGGTGGCAAACACGATTGCGACGCGGCTCTCCGGTGCTGACATGCGCCCCAATGCACGAAGCTGGGACCGCACTTCTTCCTGGCCATGAGCGACGTCCGCATCGCTTGCACCAAGATCAAAACGATAGACAATTCGGGTCAGCACCAGCCACACCGTCGGCAACATGATTATGACCAGCGGCATGGCGAGGATCATCCAGCCCGCGAACGACACTTCAAAGCCGAACTCCTGTGCGAAGAAGGCCGCGAACAAGGCGTTGGGCGGCGTACCGACAAGAGTGGCGATGCCACCGATGCTGGCGCTGTAGGCAATGGCCAGCATGGTTGCGAGGCCAAAGCGTTGCGCATCCTTGTGGCTGGCATTGGGGCTGTTGAGGATCACCACGGATACGACAGAAGCTGCGATGGGCAACATCATAATCGTGGTTGCCGTGTTGGACACCCACATGCTCAGAAAGGCCGTAGCGACCATGAAGCCAGCAATGAGCCGCGTGGGTGACGCCCCTGCCCGCACAGCGATGGAAAGCGCAATGCGCCGGTGCAGGTTCCAGCGCTGCATGCCCTGGGCCACCAGAAACCCGCCCATGAACAGGAAGATGAGCGGGTGCCCATAAGACGCCGCTGTCGGGCGAATGGGCTGGATGCCCAGAAGGGGAAATGCCACCAATGGCACAAGGGCTGTCGCAGCAAGGGGCAAGGCTTCTGTGGCCCACCAGATGGCCATCAGCGAGGCGACGGCCAGCGTGGCCCATGCGGCTTCCGGCATGCCTTCGGGGGCGCCGATCACCATCAGGATCCCGAAGCTTGCCGCTCCGCTGACCAAGCCCAGCAATCGATGATGGTGCTGCGGGCGACCGGCTTTGTCCGCTGCCGCCAGAACGTGCGGCGCCATTTCGTCTTTGGACGATCCGGAGGGGGTGGTGTCTTGATCAGCCATCCGCAAACGGCCTTACATGCTAGCGAACGTAGACGCGCACTTCATTGGCAGCGACATCGCCACGTGTTGTGGCTGAGAGGCGGATGCGATCAGCAGGCAGTCCCATCTCGTTCATGGTGCGCACCACTGATTCAGCATTGCGGCGAGACTGGCTTTGACCAATCTGCACACGGTCAGGGCTGCCAGCAGATGGGCTGACGGCTACCACATCGAACTGCGCTGCCGGACGGACTTCCAGCGCACGGCTCAAGGCTGTGTAGAGCGCCTGCTGGTACTGTACATTCGGGCGATCAAAGCGGATTGTCACCAAAGCTGGCGTGCCAGCGGCTGGTGCGGGGCGGGATGCGGACGTTGCGGCGGGCGGTGCAATGTTGGAGACGGCAAGACCCGACCCGAAAAGCTCACCGGTCTTGATGGCGTTTGCGAGCGTTGTCAGGCTTGAGCGCTCATTGGCGACGTAGGTCGTCTGGCGGGCGATGTCGTCGCGCAGTTCGGTCAACAGACGCTCGATCAGCACTGTGGTCTGGCGTGTTTCATCCTGCAGGATGCGCAGCTGACGGTGATCTTCTTCAATCGCGCCTGACAGCGAGAAGGTCGCCTGCGTGGCTTCCAGCAGGTAGTTGGCTGTGGACGCGTTTGTCGCGATCTCGGTGGAAAGACCGGACATGGTGTTGATGTCAGCGGAGATGGAGTCGAGCTCAGCCTGGGCTGAGTTCCACTGGGTCACAAGCTCAGGGTTGCCCGGTGTCGTACCGCGCTGAAGGCGCGAGGCGATGGCACCCTTGGTCTCGTGGTAGTCACGCGAATTCGCCGTGGCACGGGCGCGGGCGGTGTTCACCCGATCGGTCTGCGTCACCATGGTGCTCTGGAGGCCGCGCAGTTCTTCGCGCAGGCCTTCAATCTTGGCGCCAACGGTTGTGCCGGTGTTGCTGCCGGCTGTCACGCTGAGGGCTTCAAAGCTGCGGGCAGCGACGCCCACGTCGGTGGCCACACCGGTTGTGCCGGCGGAGTTGGATGCGGATGTTGTGCTGCGGCCTGAATTGCCGAACAGATCCGAGTTCTCAAACGCTGCGCAGCCGCTCAAAAGAAGGGCCGCACCGACCGCGAGGGTCAGCGTGGACAGTTTGAGGGAGTGGGCGCGGGGTGCATTTACAATCTGAGGGGTGGTCATCGCGCGCTCTTGTTACCCTTTGTTTCTTGCAGAGAGACGGTGCTTCCAACCAAGTCGTGGCCCGAACAGATGTCCGGCACATATCGCCAAAACCCTTGAGAAGACTGGCCCCCTGAAAACGGACACGCCGCCCTGATGGCAAGCGCCCGACTGATTACGGATACCGGGTATTGACGCGTGAAGCCCCCTGGCCCCTTCCCGTCGTTCCGGCGAAATGGATGTCTGCTCTGCATCTAATAGTGCAGCGCGAAAGCGAAGTCACTCTAACCAATGCGGAATCCCCCCACAAGCGCGGCTTTTATGGTGAATCAGGCTGTTTTTTGGCAATTCGGGTCAGCGTGGCGTCTCTCGTGCCCCTTAATGCGCTGCAGAACCCGGTTTTGGCCGGGCTGCCGCCAAGAATCACCCACGACGCGCTGATTGCCTCTTGCGCTTGGATGCGCGGTGCATTAGAGCTTCACGCCTTCGCGGGCAGGGCACATATCCCCTGCACTTTGCGTCTATCGCAAGGCTCCACCCTTGGAGCCCACCCATCCCGTGAAACATGCGCCGGTAGCTCAGCTGGATAGAGCACCAGACTACGAATCTGGGGGTCGGGAGTTCGAATCTTCCCCGGCGCGCCACTTCCCCGCTTTGCAGATTTCAAACCTTGAACGACCGCTGATGGCTTACGAACTGGGGCGTATGCATCCCGGTTCTTAAAGCTGCCCGGACAGGAAGAACAGCGCCTGCCATTCGTCTGTGTTGGTGCGGCTTGAATCACGGTCCAACGGCTTTGCCAATTCGAAACCGGCGTTGAAGTCGTCCGCAAAGGTCAGTCGGATGCCCGCCCCGGCCGACGACAATGACTGCCGTGCGTCACCAAAGACCACATTTCTGTTCCATACAGCGCCCGTGTCGTAGAACGCATAAATCTGCGGGCTAGAGACCCAGGCCAGTTCGATATCAGGTGCGATCGTGAACTCGATTGAGCCCGCAATCCCGTCATCACCGGTCAGCTCACCATACTCAAAGCCTCGCCCGAACCGGGCCCCTCCAAGACTGAACTCCTCCGAGGAGACGAGTGCATCCGTCGCCCTTTGTGCTCTGCCTGCCAGCGTCACGGAAAGCAGATCATCAACAAGCTGCTGATACCGCGACACATCTACGGTCAGGGTGGCCGCCTGAGGATCAGCGTCAACACGCGACAGCAATAGATCGCCTCGCTTGGCCGCGTTCATCAGGCGAATACCTTTGGACGCCCGGAACGTGACATAGCTGCGCCCGCCCCAATCATCCGCAACCATGCCGGAAATACTCCCACGCAGCACCACCAGATCCTCGTCAAACACAGTGCCAAAGTCCGTACGCTCTTCTGCGCTTCTGACATCAAGGCTGGTGTTGAGCCACAGGTTTGACTCCCGTGCGCGGACAATCGGGTAGGCCAGACTTGCGGACACTGCCTTGAGATTGCTCTCATCGCCCACAGCATCGAGGGTTCCACCGGCATCAATCCAGCTTGCTGTTCCTGACACGCTCATCTGCAAACCACTGGAGCCAATGGGTGTCGTGTACCCGATGCGGATAAGCTTCAGCTCGCGCGGCTCGCTTGGCACGGTGAACCCTGCGACCGAGACAGCATCCCCAAAACCGATTGTGTTGCGAAGTTCAACGCTGGTGCCGGCCTGCACCGGACCGACTTCTGCTGAGCCGCGATTGTCTACAAAGAAGGAACCGCCGATACGATCAAGGCCAATCTCAAGTGCCAGTGTATGCGCACCCTGCACCGCCTCGTCCTCTGACAGAACAGCGTCTTTGAGCGAGACACCGGGCATGTCGTTGATCAGCAGCATGTTCCGCTCAAGGGTTGTAAGTGTAAGTGGGCGCTCAGCGGTGATGCGCGACGCGTACCCCTTGATGGCGTACTCAGGTACGGTGCCATCGGTCGTCACATGGCTCACATACCCTTCGATAATCTGAATACGGATGATACCGGTTGTGACGTCCTGCGGCGGAAGTATGGCGCGTGACAGCACATAGCCGGCGTCGCGATAGAGCGCTGTGATGCGACCGGCAATAGATTCAAGTTCGGTTGACCCAATTTGGGTTGCGAGGAGCGACGCATATGTCGCGGCTATTTCTTCGCCAGAAAAGGCCGTAGCCCCTTCGACAGTCACACCGCTTAGAATGAAAGGTGGAACGTTGATATCGTCGGTACCCGCACCAGCTATACCAAGGCTGAGGTCATCGGCTGTTGGCTTGCGCGACGGCACTTCACGCTCAATGAGCTGGTCTTCAATGCGGCTGGGGTCGGCTTCCTGCGAGGCCTGAGAGTGTGCGTCCTGTATCCACATCGTTGCGCACAGGGCAGGCATGGTCACCGCGAGCATCACAACGCGCGGAATGCTGTCCGGGATATGGAAATGCAGAAGAGCCATTTTCGTTGAGCATTGAGTCCCGGTTGCCGACAAACTTTTTAGCAGTCCCGCTTCAGGACAATCGATGGCTGCAACCAATGGGTGCCGCCATCCTGAAGCTTAAGAAATACCTACTCACTCAAATACACCCTTTCGGGTTAAGTGATTCTTTCCTTTATTTCCAATGCCTTGTTTCAAAATTTTAGACATATGCCAGACTTCGGTTGGGGTCGGATAAGCCCGGCATGGAGATATCAATTATGCGCCGCATCCAGAATGGACTGGCATACGCAGCTATCGCACTCGCGATGGTTGTATTTTCAAATACTGGCTACGCTGAGTCTGCCTGGCAGGTAGAGTCCCGCAGCGGTGACGTGTGGATCGCGCACGAAGGCGTGACGCCCGTGGCGCTCGGCAGCAAGCAGATGCTTGCGTCCGGCACAATGCTTACAACCGGCGCCACAGGACGTGTGATCATACGCCGTGGCGAAGAGGCTATTGTCGTCGCGCCAAATACAAGCATCCAGTTGGCGCCCCAAAGCAAGCAGGGCTTGGCGACAACCATTATTCAGTCAATTGGTACCATTCTTCTGTCGGTCGACAAGAAGGATCACCAGCATTTTGAGGTGGAAACCCCTTATCTGGCTGCTGTCGTGAAGGGCACCAAGTTTGCCGTCACCGTTGCAGATGGAAAATCCTCCGTGCACGTTGTGCAGGGTGCCGTGGAAGTCATGGATTTTGAGTCTGGTGACGTGGGCATGGTGCGCCCCGGCCAGACGGCTGATGTATCAGCCGGGTCAGGTGTTGGCCTGTCTGTATCCGGACCAGGAGCAGCAAGCCCGGCCAAGGCCCTTCGGACTGGTCGTACGCCGCGAACGGTTGCACCCGCATCACGCGCGGCCTCTCCGGGCAGTCCCACACCAGCTGTCGGGGCGCCCAACCCTCAGGCACCTGTGCGTATCAAGGCGACAATGGGCGTCCAGACCCTTGATGTCCCCGCAGCAACTGGTGGTCTTGTCCGCCAGAGCGTACCCGGTACAACAGCTGCGGCTGCAAAGAGCAATGTCGGTGCTGCGGTCAGCGCCGGCGCCAAAGCAAGCTCCAAGGCAAGTGGCAACGCAACTGGCCTGGTCAACAGCGCTGCCTTGTCTTCTTCCGCGCCCAGCAGCGGGAAAGGCCTCGGTCTTGGCAATGGGCTTTCTGTCGGAGCCTCCGGTAATTCGGGCGGCAATGGCGGCGGCCTCGCACTTGGGGCTTCAAACGGCAACGCGGGTGGTAACGGCGGCGGTCTGGCCCTGGGCGCCTCAACCGGCAATTCGGGCGGTAACGGCGGCGGCCTCGCGCTTGGGGCCTCAAATGGCAACGCGGGTGGTAACGGCGGCGGTCTGGCCCTGGGTGCCTCGATTGGCAATTCCGGCGGTAATGGCGGCGGCCTCGCCCTTGGGGCCTCAAACGGCAACGCGGGCGGCAATGGCGGCGGTCTGGCTCTGGGCGCCTCAGTTGGCAATTCGGGTGGCAACTCAGGAGGCAATGGCGGTGGTCTGGCCCTTGGCGCCTCGATTGGCAATTCGGGCGGCAATTCGGGCGGAAACGGCGGCGGCCTCGCACTTGGTCTTGGGAATGGCAATGCTGGTGGGAACGGGAAAAACAAAAAGTGACGTTAACCTGACCTCATCCATTCATCGCACATAATCATCAGCCGGGCTGGCAACAGCCTGGCTGATTTTCTATGTGGGGGTGCCGCGGGACATGCAGCGGCTTATTCAAGGATGTGCTGTATTTTTCATCGCCATGAGCGCCTATGCGTTCGGCGCGCTGGAAACCCTTGAACTTGCCTTGCTCGAATCCCGCTTTGATCTCCTTGATCGGCCCGCATCCGGTGAGGTGGTTGCTGTTCAGATCGATGCCCGGTCGATCCAGGAACTCGGCCAATGGCCGTTGCCTCGCAACACTTACGCCTATGCAGTCCGATCATTGGTTGCTGCCGGTGCGAATGAAATTGCCATTGATGTGGACATGAGCGCCCGGACCAATGAGAACGAGACGGCGGCGCTCGCGCGCGCCCTTGAAGATGCTGGTGGTCACGTCATCCTCCCCGCCTTCACGCAACTGGCCGAACCAGGTGTGTATGACGGGAACCTCATTGATGCCGAACCGACACCGGCCCTCACACCCCATGCCTGGCTTGGAAGCGTTAATGTCATTCCGGATAAAGACGGCCGTCTGCGTCAGCTCATGCACGGCATGTGGAATGCCGATGGCGAATTCAGGTACTCCATGTTTGCCCTGCTTGCAGGCAAGGCCAAACCACAGCCGGAACCTTTCTATGTCGACTACGGCATAGATGTACGCACAATTCCCCGCATCTCATTTGTTGATGTGATGGAGGGGCGGTTCGACGTCAATGTAGTGAATGGCAAGCGCGTCATCATTGGCGGTACAGCTGTTGAACTGGGTGACCACTTTGCTGTGCCACGCTATGGCGTCATGTCAGGGCCAATGGTCCAGGCCATGGGGTTCGAGACGCTCCATCAGGACCGAGAAATACACCGCACCGGACCCATTGGTGTTGTTCTGCTGGTTATCCTGGTGCTGGCAGGTGCCCTGTGCATGCCGCAACAGCGGGGCTGGTTTGGATATGCAGCCATCGTGGCTGTTGCCGTTTTTGGCCTGCTCGCGGTCTCTGGGCTCCTTCAGCATTTTGTGGCCATCAGTCTTGATGTATTGCCAGCCCTCTTTGCCTTGATGCTGGTCTTTGGCCTTCAGCTTGTTCTTATGTCAGACATACAAAGGCGAAATGCGGCCCGCCAGAAGCGGATCGCCGCACACCAACGGATCCTCCTGGACCGGGTTGTCTCCGACAGCTTCGACGGCATCGCCATCCTTGATGCGCAGGGGCGCATCGAGCAGGCAAATACGCAGACGTTTGACCTGTGTAATGTTCCGCAAGCCGCAAGCGGTGCCACCATCGACGACCTGCTTGAAAACCTGTCGCCTGATCGCGACAGACCTTCGGCGGGCTGGCACACAGCGCCGCCGGGTGAGCCCATAATGGCCAGCGTCTTTAAGGATGGTAAAGAACACCATCTGGAAATGAGGCTAAACCGCAGTGACGTTCCAATTGATGTGCCGACACCGAATGGGACGACATACAGACACGTGCTCGGCCTCACGATTCGGGACGTAACAGACAGTGTGCTTGCGGTAACCGCGCAGCGCGAGGCCCGCGAACAGGCTGAACGGGCAAACCGGGCCAAGACGGATTTTCTTGCCAATATGGGTCATGAGCTGCGCACCCCGCTCAACGCTGTGATCGGGTTTGCCGAGTTGATGGAACAGCAAGCGATGGGCCCTCTCGGCTCGCCGGACTATCTGGAATATGCCGCCCACATCAGCGGCAGCGGGCGTCATCTGCTGAACATCGTCAACGATATAATGGAAATTTCGCGGGCGGAAATGGGTAGCATTGAGCTCGCGGATGAAGCCATTTGCCTTGCTGAAATCGCCGAGAGCGCCATCCACTCCGCGCGGGGCGATGCAAATGCATGTGCGCACACCATCAAGACCGAGTTTGATTTCACTGTTGGAGATGTCCTAGCCGATGCGTCGCGCATTCAGCGGGCCGTCAGCAATCTTATCAGCAACGCAGCCTGCTACTCGCCTCCCGACGAACAAATTGTCGTTCGCACGCTCATAGATGATCAGGGCCATCCCACCATCGAGGTTGAAGATCATGGCGAAGGCATCCCCGCGGAGATGCTCTCCTCCATTCTCATGCCGTTCCAACAGGTCAGGGCGTCCGCGCACCGGTCTTCAGACGGCATCGGCCTTGGCCTGACTATTGTTTCGGCCTTCATGAAACAGCATGGCGGGACAATCGAAATAGACAGTTCCGTTGGCGTTGGAACAACCGTCCGCCTCATATTCCCGGTCAGCCGAAGACTAGGGACGGGCCAGCTTGACGCAGCCGGCTAGTCAACGCGCAAACACGCGACCGCCTTCACACCAGTTACTTCACAACGAAATCAGACCTCCGCGGCCTGTTTGCGATTGAACTTGTCGGCCTCACTCGCCCTGACATCTTTGCAAGGGATGTCTCCCGCATGTGATGGGCTTTCAGTCGATTTCCAGAATGGATGAGGGCCAGCTGGTGCCATCTCTGGCCCGTTCTTTGTTGTTGCCACATGGATGAAACCATTCTCCGAAAATTTAATGGGTGTTTCTAATTCGAAATTGGCCGCTATAGTCCGGCTCTGATTTCAAGAAACGGCCTTATATGGGGAGAACAGCCATGTCCGACATTCTGGCGAAGTCCGCACACTATATTGACGATGGCGTGTATGAGGGCGCCGGGCTGATCAACCGCCCGACGACAGAGCTCTCCGAAGTCGGCGATGGCGTTGCCATCATTGAGGCCTTCAGCCATGTGGTGGCGCTCAAGTCCGGAGACGGCGTGGTGCTGTTCGACACAAGCCTTGATGCTTTTGCCGGTGGTATCGTCAAATCCCTGCGGCGATGGACCGAGGAGCCGGTCACACATGTTTGCTACACCCATGGCCATGCGGACCATGTGGGCGGGACAGGCGCAATTCTGTGTGACGCCTGCGAGCGTGGCCACACCCGCCCGCAGGTCGTTGCCCATGAAAATGTCAGCCCGCGCTTCCGGCGCTATGAGCTGACCAATGGCTACAACTTCACCATCAATGCCCGACAGTTTGCCCCGGCAGCAGAACTCAAGATGGGCGGCGGTAGCGGCAATGAAGGTCGTGCACCACAGCCGCGCCGGTTCGGGCCCGACCCCTGGGTTGATCCGGATACGACGTTTCGTGATGCCATGACGCTGCGTGCGGGCGATCTGACATTTCATCTGAACCACGCCATCGGCGAAACAGATGATCATCTGTGGGCCTGGATACCCGAGCACAAGGCCATTTGCTCAGGTGACTTTGTGACCTGGGTTTTCCCAAATGCCGGGAACCCTCAAAAAGTGCAGCGCTATCCGCTTGAATGGGCAAAGGCGCTGCGCGACATGGCCGCCAAGGAACCAGAGCTTCTGCTTCCTGCACACGGGCTACCGATTGAAGGCAAGGCGCGTATCGCCACAGTCCTCGATACCATCGCCACCGCGCTGGAGCTGCTGGTCCAGCAGTCATTGGAAATGATGAACAACGGGGCCCGGTTTGATGAAGTGTTGCATTCCATCAAGTTGCCCTCGCACTTCATGGACAAGCCCTACCTCAAGCCTGTTTATGACGAGCCGGAATTCATTCTGCACAACATCTGGCGGCTCTATGGCGGCTGGTATGATGGCAACCCATCGCGCCTGAAACCGGCGCCCGATGCCGCTCTGGCTCAGGAAATGATATCACTGGCGGGTGGGGTCGGCCCTGTTGTCGCCCGAGCGCAAGCGCTCGCGGGCACCGGCGTAGAGGCTGACATGCGACTGGCCTGTCACCTGGTTGAGTCCGCCGCCCTTGCAGAGCCGGACAATCGGGAAGCGCATGCGGCGCGCGCTGAAATCTATGGCGCGCGACGGCAGGCGGAACTGTCTTTGATGTCCAAGGGTATTTTTGGCTGGGCGGAGCGAGAGTCCCGCCTCAAATCCGGTGAGAATGACGTCTAGAAGAGGCTGACCACCCGAGATGGATTTTCATCCTCGTCCAACAAAGTGCGCAACTGCACCAGCATGGCGGCATCTGACCGCGTCATGCCTGTCGCGATGGTGATCTGTCCGCCGGCAGCATCCAGGCGCGGACGACCATCAGTGTCTCGGGCCACAATCTTGTAGGTGTCGGTGTCGCGATCATGCGCAACGCCCCAGGGGGCGGGCGTCGCATCCAGCAGCCATTGTTGAAAAAGACCTTTGACGCGGGCGTCCAACATGAGCGCTTGTCCACTTCCTTTGGCACCTGAATGCGTCATGCGCAGCCGGGCACTCATGCGGCAGGGATTCGCCCTTCCGCTCTGCCATGAGTTTCGCAAAGCAAAGTGACAGTGCTCAAGTCCTTTCGTCGCAATAGCGCCCAACACGTTGTGGGTGTTTGAAAGGCAATTGACCCGAATGCACCTGGTGCATCCGGGTCAATCACCCGTAACTCTCCGCGATGTCAGGCCGCTTTGCGGTATGGGATGCTGGCCTTTGGATAGGTGACAATATCTTCAGTGACACCAGCTCCTGCCCGATAGGCTGCCAGGGTTGTTTCGCTCAGATGCACCCAGCCACCCACGAGCAGCGTGCCGTCGTCCAGCGTGATTGGCTCACCCAGTTTCTCGACAAACTCCGGATTTTCACGTGACTGGAACTCCAGCAGCTTTGGTGGCATTTCGAAGATAACGCGATCTGCCCCAACGCTCAGCAGGAACTCCACAAAACCGATGCCCAATTCGGCAAGGGTCTGACGCCGCTCTTCCACGGACAGTTCCGGGTCCGCACTCATCCGCGTGCCTTCCCAGACTTTCGGGTCTTTGGGGATCGGGCGGGTCTGGATGATGTTCGGCCAGACATGCTCCGCCAGATAAGGCTGGGTGGTGGGAATAAGGCGCATGCCGCCCATCACTTCGCCGGTCTTAGGTCTCCGCTTGATCAGATAGACGGTCGCTGGGGTGTCAAACTGGTCATATTCAAGATTGTCGAAATGAGGAATGTCCCAGCCTTCACGTTCTATGAACAGCCGGTAGCGCATGCGGTGATAGTCCACCAGAGCGTCCCCAAACTCGTTTGCAGTCGAAAATGTCATGCACTCAATCATTTAAGCCTCCTGCTTACTAGAAGGCTCCATTCCGTTCGATTTTGCGCGGCGCTACACCTATGAAGGTAGAGAGTTGACCTGCGGGACTCGCGCGTGTCTGCGATTGCCATGAAAAATTAGAATGACAAGAGATGGATTCTTCTGCCCTTTCCCTGACCCCAATGGCGCGGGTAAAGTGCGGACATGACCAATAAAACTGATTTGATTGTCGGGCCCGCGTCCCGGAACTACTACTCGCAGCGCCTGCGGCTTCACTATGTGGATTGGGGGAACCCGGACGCTCCCCCCTTGCTGCTGGTTCATGGCGGCCGCGACCATTGCCGCAACTGGGACTGGGTGGCTGAAGAGCTCCGCCACGACTACCACATCATTGCACCTGACCTGCGCGGGCACGGTGACAGTCAGTGGATGGTTGGCGGCACCTACATGATCAATGACTATGTCTATGACATTGCGCAGCTCATTCATCAGTTGAAGCTGGCACCGCTCAAGATTCTGGCGCACTCCTTTGGTGGCGCGATCTCACTTCGCTACACAGGCATTTACCCCGAGACGGTTGAAAAACTGATCGCCATCGAGGGTCTGGGTCCGCCGCCGAAGATGCTCGCGCAGCGCGCAGGCAAACCGGCGGACGAACGGCTGTCAGGCTGGATTGACCAGATGCGCGGCCTGTCAGGACGTTCACCGCGCAAATACCCAGAGCTGGAAGATGCCGTGAAACGGATGCAGGAAGAAAACCCACATCTCAGCCCGGAACATTCGCGACACCTGACCGTGCACGGCATGATTCAGAACGAGGACGGAACGTGGTCGTGGAAGTTTGACAACTATGTCCGGGCTTTCCCGCCGGACCGGTGGGACTCTGAGGAAACAAACGCCTTGTGGGGCCGCATTGAGGCTCCAGTGATGCTGGTGCGCGGCACCGACAGCTGGGCGTCTGACCCGACCGAGGACGGCCGCATCAATGCCTTCAAGAATGCGAAGGCGGTGAATGTGGAGGGCGCAGGTCACTGGGTCCATCATGACAAGTTCGACGAGTTCATGGGTCTCGCCCGCCACTTCCTCAAAGACTAATAATCAGCATACGAACGGATAACATGTCTCAGCAGCTCTTTCTTGGCCGCGGTGCCATTGACCAGCACCTGTCTCTCAAACTGGCCAATCGTCATGGGCTGATCGCAGGTGCGACGGGCACGGGAAAGACCGTATCCCTCCAGATCCTGGCTGAAGGCTTTTCAGAAGCCGGCGTCCCGGTCTTTATGGCCGACGTCAAAGGTGATCTGTCCGGCATGTCGCAGGCGGGGGTTTCAAAAGACTTTCTTGAAAAGCGGGCTGCAACCATCGGTCTGGACGATTACAAATATTCTCAGTACCCGGTTGTGTTCTGGGATGTGTTCGGCGAGCAGGGTCACCCGGTTCGCACGACAATCTCGGAGATGGGGCCGATCCTGCTGTCGCGACAGCTGGGGCTCAACGACACTCAGGAAGGTGTGCTGACAATCGCGTTCCGCCTGGCCGACGAAGACGGCATGCTGCTGCTTGATCTAAAGGATCTGCGCGAAATGCTGGCCTTCATGTCCGAAAACACAAAAGACATTTCCGGGCGCTACGGCAATGTGACCACAGCCTCCATCGGCGCGATCCAGCGACGTTTGCTGACTCTGGAAACCCAGGGTGGTGACAAGTTCTTCGGAGAGCCTGCCCTTCGTCTACAGGACCTGATGCGGACCACTTATGACGGACGCGGCCAGGTGAACATCCTTGCGTCCGACAAACTCATTCGCGCGCCGCAGCTCTATGCCACTTTCATGTTGTGGCTGATGTCAGAGCTGTTTGAGGAATTGCCGGAAGTCGGTGACCCGGAGAAACCGAAACTGGTTTTCTTCTTTGATGAAGCACACCTGCTTTTTGACGATGCACCCAAACATCTGGTGGACCGCATTGCGCAGGTTGTGAAGCTGATCCGCTCCAAAGGGGTGGGCATCTATTTTGTCACGCAGAACCCGCTTGATGTGCCCGACGAGGTGCTGGGCCAGCTGGGCAATCGGATCCAGCATGCGTTGCGGGCTTTCACGCCACGTGACCAGAAGGCCGTGCGCGTTGCTGCTGACACTTTTCGGGCGAACCCAAATCTCAAGACTGCGGAAGTCATCACGCAGCTGGGTGTGGGGGAGGCTCTGACATCTACCCTGGGTGAAAAAGGCGTGCCGGGCATTGTGGAACGGACACTGATCCGGCCGCCAAGTTCCCGGCTTGGGCCGGCCACGCCCGATGAGCGCAAGGCCACACTTGCCTCCAGTCCGGTTGGCGGGACCTATGACACGACGATTGATCGCGAGTCGGCGTATGAAATTCTCCAGAAGCGACGTGCCGAACTGGAGGCGGAGCGCGCTAAGGCTGAAGAAGCTGCAACCGCAGAAAAAGAGCGAAAAGAGCGCGAAAAGGCTGAAGCCCGCGCCCGGCCCAAGGCCTCGAGACGTCAGGGCACCACAGAGGCCTTCATCAAATCCATGGTGCGGCAGGTCGGCCGGACCCTTGGACGCGAACTGATCCGCGGCATTCTGGGCTCTATCAAGCGATAGGCCATTTCGCCTTACAGTTGCAGAAGAAATCCATTTGATTTCAACGCCTAAAAACTTGCATGCCCCAAAATCGTGCAACTTTTACGATTATTTTACAGACCTCCTCTTTAATCACGAAACACCCGCTTGAGGCAGGTGGCCATGAGAGGGGAAATTCATGAGCATTTTTGATCGCGGTGCCAAGAGCACCAAAGGAAGCGCGAAGTCCAAGAGGGGCGACGCTTCAAATCCAAAGACTACAATCGAGGCCACGCTTACGGCACTCGCGTCTGGCGACCTTGTCAGTTTGCCGGAAGGGGCGGAATCCGGTGATGCAGGTACTCAATGGCAGGCGATTGCGACAATCGCTGACAAGTTGCGCCAGGCTACACAGCTTTCGCAGATGGTGGACGAGATGCCCATCAACGTCATGATGTGCGATCCCGAAGACTTCAAGATCCGCTACGTCAACAAGACAAGCATCGATACGCTGCGGACAATCGAAGAGCATCTGCCCATCAAAGCGGACGAAGTTGAAGGCGCATGCATTGACGTGTTCCACAAAAGTCCGGTGCATCAGCGCACCATGCTGGGCGACCCTGCCAACCTTCCGCACAAGGCACTGATCCAGGTTGGACCGGAGAAACTCGAACTCAATGTTTCTGCCATCACCAACCCGGACGGTTCCTATGCTGGCCCAATGGTGAGCTGGAGCGTTGTATCAGCTCAGATTTCCATGGCTGAAAAGGTGAAGGGCGTTGTCGATGTGGTTGCATCTGCGTCAACTGAACTCGACGCCACTGCCCGCGGCATGACAGGCACAGCCGAGGAAGCATCCACCCGTTCTGCGACGGTGGCATCTGCTTCTGAAGAAGCGTCTACCAATGTCCAGACTGTTGCCGGCGCTGCTGAAGAGCTTGCCAGCTCGGTTCAGGAAATTGGCCGCCAGGTTGCGCAGTCCTCCCAGATCGCCGGACGTGCTGTCGATGAGGCCACACGCACAAATCAGACCGTGCAGAGCCTTGCTGAAGCAGCAGGCCGTATTGGTGACGTGGTGAGCCTCATCACGGATATTGCAAGCCAGACGAACCTGCTTGCACTCAATGCCACGATTGAAGCCGCTCGCGCCGGTGAAGCGGGCAAGGGCTTTGCGGTTGTGGCCTCTGAAGTGAAAGCACTGGCAACGCAGACCGCCAAGGCCACTGAAGACATCGGCACGCAGATCTCGTCCATTCAGGATGTGACGTCGAGCGCTGTGGATGCCATCGCGTCCATTCAGTCGACGATTGATGAGATTTCTTCCATCTCAACAGCCATCGCAAGTGCCGTTGAAGAACAGGGCAGCGCGACGCAGGAGATTGCCCGCAATGTCCAGGAAGCGGCTTTGGGTACACAGGAAGTGTCCTCGAATATCGCCGGTGTCTCCTCTTCTGTGAGCGAGACAGGTGCTTCGGCTCAGGAAGTTCTGTCAGCCGCCGGCGAGCTCTCCCAGCACGCCGCTGAGTTGCGCACTGAGATTGAGGGCTTCCTGCAGCACATGAACGCCGCATAGAGCACCTTCAACGCCACGCCCCACCCAAGGGGTCGAGAACCGGGATCCGCCTTTAGGCTGGTCCCGGTTTTTGTTTGTTCGGTGACCATTTGTCCCCGAGAGTACAAAGCCCGCTATCACTTTGTTTGTGGTTGGCGCATAGACTTTGCCGCGCTGACCATTCTGGAGATCAACCGCGTGACGCGCCGCCGCTCATCCTCAAAGAAACGCAGATCAATATCCGGCGGCTTTTTCAGCCGGCTGCGGCGTCGTGACCTGTCCATCATCGAGTGGGCGCTGGTCGGGGTTGTCGGCGTATTTGTGGTTCTTCCCGTTGGTTTGATCCTGCTCTACCGGGTCGTGCCGCCGCCGCTCACGACCGTCATGGCCATTCGACTTGTCGAGGGACAGGGCCTCAGCCGGGACTGGGTGCCCTTGGAAGAGATCGCACCATCGGTGCGCTACGCGGTGATCGCATCCGAAGACAACAACTTCTGCTCCCATGGGGGCGTCGACTGGACGGCCCTGAGACAAGCCATGACGGCGGAAATTGAGGGTGGTGGCCAAGGCGGTGCCAGCACACTCACCATGCAGACCGCGCGCAATTTAATGCTGTGGCCCCACCGCAGCTACATTCGCAAGGGCCTGGAACTTTATGTGGCCACGCTCATTGACGCCCTTTGGCCCAAGGAGCGGATTTTTGAGGTCTATTTGAACATTGCGGAGTGGGGGCCGGGGGTCTTTGGCATTGAGGCGGCAGCCCGGCATCATTTTGGTGTTTCGGCAAAGGATCTGACCCAGCGGGAGGCGGCCCGGCTGGCCGTCATCCTGCCCAACCCAATTGAGCTGCATGCAACGGCTTCAACGGGTCATGTCACCCGTCAGGCAGCCATTGTTCGCAAGAGAATTGGTCAGTTGGGGCCACTTTTAGACTGTGTCAGGCCCTGATTGTGACGGTCCTAGTCTTGGTTAATATCCGTTAACTTCTTAGTCTTCATTTGGCCCATTATAGTCTGTAATTCCCTGTGCGAGGGCATAGCACGCGAGCCGAATAGAGCGTGGTACTTTTACCCTCTCTCCGTCACGCTCTCCTTTCTCGTAGTACTGAATGATACGAGGCTTTAGACCAAGTGCTTTTGCGGCGTCTTTCTGAGACATGCCCAAAGACTTGCGCCAGCGCTTGAATTCTTTCTCATCCATGTCAGTCACACTCCCCTCGGCGGGCTCTTAAGACTCTATTTACGCACGCTGTGCGCTTTTTTGTTGACGTCTGCGCACATGGTGCGTATATAGGATACATATTACGGTTTTATGACACCTCTAACCAGGTAGCCGATAGGCGGCAATGTCTAAGACCGAGAAGAATGGAGAGCCACCCATGCTGAAGAATATGATGTACTGGCTCTCTTTCGGGATCACACCCCGGAGGGAGCAACACAAGTCCCGCCATCCATATGCGGGCCATACGCTGGAAGACGAACGGTCATTCACGCGTCGCATGGCCTTCTACAAGGCGCACCCCCACCACTAGGACCAATCCTTGTGGAAAAAGAACAACAAAGAAAAGGCAGACCTGCCAAATGCAGGTCTGCCTTTCTCTTGTCTGGATAGATCAGGAACAGGATTTACCGGGAGATCAGTGCGGCGAGGCGCGAGAACGCGTCCTGGTCGCCCCGCGGCACCGGTACGAGTGGCACGTCACCGATGAACCGCTTGATGGCATCACAGGTTTCGTCCAGCGGAATGCCCGCGCCTTCACTTTCACTGACAACAATAGCAGCCGGTATCAGCCCATGGCTCTGCAGCGCCTCAAGGGCTGTCAGCGTATGGCTGATGGTGCCCAGATAACTGCCGACCACCAAAATCGGCGTGGCGGCAAGGTCAGTCATGAAATCACGCATGGTGTGGGTGTCATCCACAGGAACGAGCACTCCACCTGCGCCTTCAACAATGAGGACCGTGTCATCACTCAATGCGGCACGGGCATCACGGCAATAGGTGATGACGTCGTCATAGGGCACAGCCAGACCTTCTCTGGCTGCGGCCATGTCCGGCGCAAGGGCAGCGGTGTATCGCCAGGGAGATACATGCTCGATGGCGTGTTGTATCGGCTCTTTGTCCAACGCCTGAAGAATAAGCACGGTGTCGCTGCCGCCTTGGGTGGCGTCTGTGAAATCCGTGATCAGGGGTTTGAGGGCCTCAACCTTCCGGCCTGCAGACAAGAGGGCGCGGATCAGCCCAGTGGTGACATATGTCTTGCCAATGTCCGTGCCTGAAGCCGTGACAAAAAAGGTGGAGCTGCTCATGCTGCCGATCGCCTTATAATCCGTTCACGGATAATTTCCGCAAGTCGTGAAATATCCTCGGGGTCGTGCTCCGCCATGAATGTCAGGCGTAGCCGGGCGGTGCCAGCAGGCACGGTTGGCGGACGAATGGCTGTGACCAGATAGCCTTCGTCAAGAAGCATGTGGGACGCACCCAGCGCGTCACGCTCGTCCCCGATGATGACGGGCACAATTGGGCTTTGGGGGGCCGGCAATCCTGCCTCATGGCAGAACTGCGCTGCATTGCTCACGGGCTTTTCGATCAGGTCCGTGTCGCTTTCGATTATCTCAAGGGCGGCAATGGCGGCAGCTGCATTGGCTGGAGGCAGGCCAGTTGAATACACAAACGTGCGGGCCCGGCTCTTGAGGAGGTCAATCACCGGTTGGCTGGCACATACATACCCCCCAAAGCCGCCAACAGCCTTGGAGAGTGTTCCCATTTGCAGCGGGATATCGAGGGGCACATCACCAAAGGCGCGCGCTGACCCATGACCGCCCCCAATGACCCCCAGGCCATGGGCATCATCGGTCATCAGCCACGTCTCGTGCTCATTGGCCAGCGCGACCATCTGAGGCAAGGGCGCAAGGTCACCATCCATGGAGAAGACGCCGTCTGTCACCATCAGGGCGTTGCGGGCAGAGCCGCGGTGGGCCGTCAACAGCTCTTCCAGATGGGCCATGTCGTTGTGCCGAAAGACATGCACCTGCGCGTCTGACATGCGGGCTCCGGACATCAAGCAGGCGTGACTAAGCTCATCAGCAAACACAACGTCGCCCGCGCCCACAAGGCTTGGGATGATCCCGGTATTTGCAAGGTAGCCAGCGCCGAAAACCAAGGCAGCGTCCGTGCCCTTGAGGCGGGCCAGGCGCGTTTCGAGCTGCGCGAACAGGGGATGATTGCCGGTGACAAGGCGAGAGGCGCCCGACCCGACACCGAACTCTTCAACGGCTGCCTGGGCGGCTCTTTTGACGGCGGGGTGCTGGGACAGATTGAGATAGTCGTTACAGCAAAACGAAATCACGTCCCGGTTGCCACGGACTGCGTTTCCAGCAGCCTTGCGGGCAGTGTCGGTCAGCTCGCGGCGTTGTCCACGTGCCGTGAGGTTTTCAAGTTTGGTGCTGGCGAAGTCATTCAGGCTGGGCATAAACCCTCTTGCTTATATGGCTTGTTTTTACGGGATTAGGCTTGTTCCTCAGGTGCGGGCCACTATGCTCTGCCGCCTATTCCCCCTCAAGGACTTCTCGACATACGCATGGCTGATACGCCCGGGACCAATAGCACGCCGCCTGCATGGCTGACCGACGGGTTTGACCATATCTGGTTGCCCTATACGCAGATGCAAGACGCACCCCTGCCTGCACCGATTGCCAGTACGCAGGGATGCAAATTGATTATGGAGGATGGCCGCGAACTCATTGATGGCGTGGCGTCATGGTGGACGGCTGCCCATGGCTATAACCACCCCCATATCCGCGAGGCTGTGACGAAGCAGCTGGAAACGCTTCCCCATGTGATGCTGGGCGGGCTTGCCCACGAGCAGGCCTACACGCTGGCCTCTCGCCTGGCGAAGATGGCGCCGGGCGACCTGTCCCGCGTTTTCTTTTCTGAATCCGGGTCAGTTTCCGTCGAAATCGCCATGAAGATGGCGGTGCAGTACTGGATCAACAAAGGCGCTGTGGGCCGGTCACAGTTTGTGTCTTTCACCGGCGGCTATCATGGCGACACGTTTGCCACCATGTCGGTGTGTGATCCCGAGGAAGGCATGCACTCGCTGTTTGCCGGGCTGCTTGCACAGCAGATCATCACAGACCTGCCGATAGACACTGCTACGCAAGCAGCCTTTGATGACCTGCTTGCCTCACGCACGGATGACATCGCTGCCGTTGTGATGGAGCCGTTGGTTCAGGGCGCCGGCGGGATGATCATGCACGCGCCTGAGACACTGGATTTCATTCGAGCGGCCTGCGACCGCCACGGCGTGCTTTTGATCCTGGACGAGATTTTCACAGGCTTTGGCCGCACCGGGACTCTGTTTGCCTGCGAGCAGGCCGATATCGTGCCGGACATCATGACACTGTCCAAAGCACTGACCGGCGGAACGCTGCCGCTTGCTGCCACGCTCGCACGCACACATGTGTTCGATGCTTTTTTATCCGACAGTGCTGAAACCGCACTGATGCATGGGCCCACTTATATGGGCAACGCCATGGGGTGTGCGGCGGCAAATGCGGCGCTTGATCTGTTTGAACAGGACCCCCCCGGCCCACGCGTTGCGCGCATTGCGCAGCAGCTGGCCGAGGAGCTGGAACCGGCCCGAAAGCTGCCGGGCGTCAGGGACGTCAGGGTCAAGGGGGCGATCGGTGTTATCGAGCTTGAGCCCCATGGTGATAATGACTGGATGAAGGCTGAGTTCATTGCGCGGGGCGTCTGGAACAGGCCTTTCAACAATATTGTCTATACAACGCCGCCGCTGGTGATCTCACCCAGCGACCTGTCGCACATCACCACTGCCATGGTTGAGGTTGTGCGCGACTGGGGCATCAAGAAAAACGAAGAGGGTTAGGGGACATGGTCAAAGCGGTTATTTGGGATTTCGGTGGAGTGTTTACGACAAGCCCTTTTGAAGCATTCGCACGCTTTGAACGCGAGCGCGGCTTGCCCGAGGACCTCATTCGCAAAATCAACTCGACCAATTATCTCGACAATGCCTGGGCGAAGTTCGAACGCTCCGACGTGGACATGGACGAGTTCGACGAGCTGTTTGCGCAGGAAGCAAAGGCTCTGGGCCATGAGGTGCGTGGCAGGGAGATAATTGCTCTCCTGTCTGGCGATGTACGGCCGGAAATGCTGGCGGCGCTGAGAACCATCAAGGCAAAAGGCCTGCGGGTGTCATGCATCACCAACAATGTGTCCGCAGGCGAAGGTGCCGGCATGGCGAGCACCAGCGAGAAGGCCAAGGCTGTTCAGGAAATCATGGATGAGTTCGAGTTCATCATTGAGTCCAGCAAGGCGGGCGTTCGCAAGCCGCATCCGAAGATCTATGAGATGGCTCTGGAGGAGTTGGGCGTTGCGGCCGCTGATGCGGTCTATCTTGATGACCTTGGCATCAACTGCAAGGCGGCCCACCAGGTCGGCATGAAAGCCATCAAGGTATCAGGCGCAGATCAGGCCTTGGCTGACCTTGAAGAAGTCGTCGGGTTCGCGCTTCGTTAGGACGCCTGACCACGCAAACACAAAAAGCCCCGGCAGTACTGCCGGGGCTTTGTTGTTTGTAGCGACCGTGCGCTGCTAGTCGGTGATACCCAGACGGGCCTGCGCATCCTTGCGGGCTTTTTCCAGATCTGCATCGCTACGGCCAAGCTGGCCAGCAACGGTTTTGATCTGATGCACTTCAAAGCGGTGCAGTTCACCATCGGCGTAGGCGACTTCCCACATCATGGAAAGAATATCGATCTGCTCTTCGGTGCTGAAGTTCTTGGCAACAGCATTTGTGAACTGCCAGTTGTCGTAGTTCGACTTCTGACGTTCAGCAGCAATGTCGATCAATGTCTGAGCATCGTCTGCGCTCAGCGAGAACCGCTCACCGACGATGCGTTCCATGGCGGCACGCTCGGTGTCGTCAAAGTCACTGTCGAGACGCGCGCCTTCAACCATGAGGGCCGCTGCGGCGACCTGTTTTACGGAAAACGGGTCGGAAGATTCCCCGCCTGGCGCGGCGCGGTTTTCTAGAAAGGCAACAATTCGATCAAGCATATTTCGCTTCCCCTTGCGAGCGCACCGTTGGTTGGGTGCTTTGGGGGGTGTATCTGCCGATGAGGCAGATACACCCCTTACTCGAGTACTTCGTGTTTCGCGTTAGTGAGCCAAGATGCCAGAAGGCGCTTTGATTGGCGTACGACGCGGGAACACCATGTCCAGAACCACGGCGATGGCTGGCAGCACCGTGATGGCCATAATCATGTTCGTCAGGAACATGAAGGTGAGCAGCAGGCCCATGTCAGCCTGGAACTTCAGCGGTGAGAAGGTCCAGGTGCTCACGCCAACCGCAAGGGTAATGGCGGTGAACACAACGGCCATGCCGGTCTCGAACATTGACTGCTTGAAGCTGTCGGTGATGTCGAGGCCTTCGGACAGGTGGAACTGCAGGCGGTTGTAGATATAGAACGCGTAGTCCACGCCCAGACCCACAGCCAGCACCATCACCGGCAAGGTCGCAACCTTGAGGCCGATTTCCAGTTCTTCCATGAACCAGTAGCCCAGGAAGGTGGCCAGCGTCAGCGGCACACAACAGCAGATCGTTGCACGCCAGTCACGATAGGTGAGGTACACCAGCAGAATGATGGTCGCGTACACGTAGAGCATCATTGGCAGTTCCGAGGTTTCAATTTCCTCGTTTGTCGCTGCCATCACACCCACATTGCCTGAAGCAAGGCGGATATTGACGTCATCACGTGGATTGGCTTCACGCCATGTCTTCACGCCGGCAATCACGTTTTCAATCGTGGTTGCCTTGGAGTCATCTGTGAAGATCTGGAGCGGCAAGGTCGTGCAGTCCACGTCCAGCAGACCGGAGGACGTTGGAACCGGACCCACAGCCTGCACGAGTGCGAACTTGTTACGCGGCAGGGTCTGATATTTCAGGTTGCCTTCGTTCCAGCCCGCAGACGATGCCTTGGCGGCAGTAGGCAGCGAAATCACCGCTGCCACGCCTTCACGGTTCGACATGTACCAGGAGAAACGCGCGAGGTAGTTCATCACGTCGTGATTGATACAAGCTTCGGACGGCGTTTCGTTGATGACGGTCAGCAGGTTGAGGCCAAGTGCGAACTTGTCCACGACGAAACGGCTGTCCTGATTGTACCGCGCATCTTCACGCAGCTCGGGTGCACCGGCGTGAAGGTCACCCACGTGGCGACCAAGGCTCTGCCAGAATGCAACAGCGAACAGAATGACACTTGCAAAGAGAATAACAACAGCAACACGTGGCTCAGCGAGACGGCCCACATGGGTCATCACGCGGATACGGAAATCACGGGCGCGGTTGGCGCGATCGACAAACCTTTCGTCAAAGGTCAGGTAGCTGGCCAGGATCGGCAGCATCACCAGGTTGGTAATGATCTTGAGTGCCACACCGATAGACGCGGTGATGGCCAGCTCCTGGATCATGCCGATCGGAATCAGGATCAGCGTACCAAAGCCCACAAGGTCAGTGATGAGAGCCATGGAGCCTGGAATGAACAAAAGGCGGAAGCTGGCGCGGGCGGCTTCTTCACCGTTGGCACCGGATGTCACTTCCTTGGTTATGAGGTTGATCTGTTGCACCCCGTGACTCACCCCGATGGCAAACACCAGGAAGGGCACAAGGATCGCCAATGGATCCAGACCGAAACCAAGGATATGCAGCACACCGAATTGCCAGATCAGCGATGTCAGTGAACAGAAAAGCGCAAGGAAGGTGAGCGACCATGATTGAGCATACAAATGCACCGATATGGCGGTGAGAATAAACGCGACAATGAAGAAGATGATAACCGTCTGGGCACCATCGGCGATGTCACCAATCAGCTTGGCAAAGCCGATGATATGGACGGTGTAGTTTTCGTCTTCGTATTGCCCTCGTATCTTGTCCTCAAGCTGGTCAGCGAGGTCAAAATAGTCGAGGCGTTCCTGAGTTTGTGGATCAATCTCCAGCAGCTCCGCGACAACCATGGCCGCGGTGGAGTCCTCCGCAACAAGTCGGCCCAGGAAGTTCCCTCGGACCACGTTGTTCTCGATGCGCTCCAGCGCCTCGGGCGTCATGTTGTTGACAGTCACAGTGCCCGGGATCACATCATCGGCGTTGATGCCTTCTTCGGTGATTTCCAGATATCGCGTGTTGGGCGTCCACAGTGATGTCACCGTACGGCGGTCAACACCTGGCAGGTAGAAGAGTTCGTCGGTGACTTCCTTGTAGGTCTTGAAGAAGTCTTCGTTCCAGATCGTGCCGTCGCGCTGAGCAAGGACGATAACAACGCGGTTCGAGCCGAAGAGGCGATCGCGGTATTCCTGGAATGTTTCAATGTATTCGTGGCCCGTTGGCAGCTGCTTTTCAAAGCCCGCATCCATCCGGAGCTGGAAGGCGTAGTAAGCGCAATAGATCGTAATCAGTGCGAACAGCCCAAGAATGAGCGGCTTGGCGCCGAACAGAATGTTTTCCAGCAGCTTGATCATGTTAGTTCCGTTTCACTCCACGCTGCGCAACGCTTGACCGATTGGCCGGTAACGCCGTTACGCACTCAAACCCAATTTGTGATTACCGGGAGTGTACAGGCCGCCCGTGTGCTGCGCTTTCAGGCCAACCCATAACAGGTGGCCGGCCGCGCGAACGGCAAAACATCCCCGGCTGAAACCTAAAACCCTCGCGAAACACCGCGCGGGCCTCAAAGCCTCAGTCATCCATCACACCAATGTCAGGGGTCTTCAGTGCAGGTCACGTTTCGCGACTTAGCGTATCTGGTTTTCCAGATACATCGCCCCCCGGTGACCAGCGGCACACAGATCAACAGACCTGGATGCACCCCTCCCCAATGGTTTCTCCATATTCGTCCGGCGTTAATCGCCAGTTCTTTGCGTTCGGCTTTGATCGCCGACTTCTGTTCTAGACGAAGCCACTGTGCCTGTTGTCGCACATTTCGCAACTCCAACGTTCCCGATAGCACGGGAAAGGCATCGTTGGTACAAAAACATGAAAGAAACATCAGCAAATTTGCGGCATCAACGCCACTAGGAAGATACGTGTTACGCCCGACTTCCGCCCAACATAGTTAATCACTACCTTCCACAGCCGGAACGCGTGGTGCCCTGCTGGTCGTTGAGCTTGCCGTGCACCCGATCAGGAAAATGACGCCGGTGTCACTTTTTCCTTGCGGCAGGCAGGTCGTCCACCTACCTTTTTGTAAGTAATTGGAATTGCGCGCTGATACGCGCATCCCGGTTGCAGGTGCCGCCAACGCTCGGGCTAGAGCAAACCGGCATACGACATTTGCTTTTGGAGCTGTTTTGACCTGGGCCCTGCTTGTGAGGGGGTCTTTTCAGGTTTCTTGGAGGAGACAACTCACCAATGACCACGCGCCAGATTACCCATGACGCCGCTTACGATGCAGTGGCACCCGATGATTTCGCTGCGATGATTGAAGTGGACCGCTACGGCGCCCGCTCAACCGCATTCGACAAGATCATTTCCGCGACCCATGACCACTTCTGGGATCCGCTGGACACCAAATACATCGATTTCTCCGAGCCTTTCGACATGGAGAATGAAGCCATCATGCCGGAAGACATGGTGCCGGAACTGCAGCTGCCCTGTTTCAAGGACATGCCGCAGAAAGAGCGCATCCGCTTCGTCAATGAAAGCGCGCGCTGGAATCTCTCCGCCATTCTGCACGGTGAAGCCGGAGCGCTTGGCCTGTCTGCCTCGCTCTGCCACATTCTGCGGGATCCGGGTGCGCAGGAATACGCTGCCAACCAGACCCGCGAAGAAGCCCGACACGTCACAGGCTTTGCAGCCTACGTAAAGGCGCGCTGGGGCACGCCGCTGCCGTGCGGTGAAACGCTGAAGAACCTTCTGACTGACATCGTGAATGCACCGGAAGTGTACAAGAAGGTCGTCGGCATGCAGATGCTGGTGGAAGGCCTCGCCATGGGCGCCTTTGCCATGCTCTATACCAACGCCAAAGACCCGCTTCTCGTCCGTCTGACTCAGCTGGTCATGACCGACGAAGCGTTCCACCACAAGTTCGGCAAAATCTGGGCCGACCGTACGGTCCCCAATCTGTCTCAGGAAGAACAGCACCTGATTGAAGACTGGGCTGCTGAGTGCTTCCAGACTCTTCTGTTCAACCTTGTGAACCCGGAACAGAAGAAAGTCATCTATGAAAGCTTTGGTCTCGACTGGCAGCAGGTTCAGGCAGAGATGCTCGAGGCCTTCACCGACGAAGATCGCAAGGAGCGCATGAAGTCAGGCACAGACATCTTCCGTGTACTGATCAAGACACTCCTCAAGGCCGGCATAATTACCGACCGCACCAAGTCTTTCTATGCCACTTACGTGGACATGGATGAGCTGAAGTCCGAGGGCGATCACATGATCGGTGACGACATTGCCGAAGAAGGCATCAAGTACCTTCAGACGATCAACTTTGGTACCCGGACAGACGCTCTGCAGCAGGTTTCCGCTGCTGAGTAAAACGACCCAGACCTAAGCGTCGAGCATTTGAAGCGGCCCGCTGTTGTTCAGCGGGCCGCTTTTCTTTTGCGCACCAGCATCCTTTGCCTGCGGCTCTTTGCGTGACGCGGAGGCTGCCCATAGGGTGGTGACATGCCTCGCACGCACCCACACCCAACAGACCATGCAATCCATGCGGCCTTGCATGGCTTAGGACTGCCGCCCCCTCCCTGGACCCCTCTTGGATCAGGCGTATGGGGCGATGTCTTTGATCTTCATGATGGCAGTGTGTTGAAGCTCGTATGCCACCGCGGCGGCATCGGGTCAGGACTGCAGATTCTTGATGGCGAGACAGCCGCGTTACAGGCAGTAGCCGGTCTGCAGCCACCGATTACAGCGGCCCTCTTCATCGCTGGCGCCAAAATAAATCCGACTACGGATGGTATGGGTGACTATTGCGGCTGGATACGAATGTCGAAACTCCCCGGCAGAGCAGCCATGAACATTCTGGCCGGACCGATTGATTCCGCCCAAAAGGTGGCCATCATGCGGCGCCTTGGCGAGACAGCCGCCCTACTTCACACGCAAACCCGAAATCTGCCTGCCGGACAGGGGCCCATGCCGCCGGTTTCCCAGGACCGGTTGCTGCAGATCGCGGACATCGTGCCGGACATGCGCTCTGCGTGTCTGGAGGTCGCGGCTATTCTGGCCGACGGCCCGCAGCATCCCTTCCTCCATGGCGACATCAATGGAGGGAATGTTCTGTTTGCTGATGAGCAAGAGTTCGCCCACAGCAATGCCGGCCTGGTCGACTGGGGCGAGGCGCAGTCGGGGCCTGTGGAAATCGAGCTGCGCCACATGAATGACATTGGCGGCCCGGCAGACGCCATGATCGAAGGCTATGAGTCGGTCAGCGACACCTCTTTGGACCCAACACGACTAAACGCTGCCTTGTCCATGAATGCACTGGGCACGTTGGCCATCGCCACACTTGGTACCGTGGAGGGGCTCGACCCGTCTGAGGCCCTCCACGTCGCTCTTTCTCGTCTTGCAGCCACCCATCGCACTGGCAGTTGACAGCCACACGCCCCGCGCTGAATGGACTTGTTTTGTTCTCACGCTGCCACTAGCGTTCCGGCATGAGCACGCAAGGCCACGAGCAACGCGAACGCTGGCGGGATCTGTCGCTGCCGGAGGACGGTCGGCAGTCCGCCCGGGCGCTTGATGTGCAGCGGGGGGTGTGCCGCCATCTGATGGGGCTGGGCTTGGCACCGCTCACGGAATTCACTCTGGCAACCGGCCGCCGCGCCGATGTGATTGCGCTGGGGTCGGCGGGGGAAATTCTGATCATCGAGATCAAGACCAGCCTCGCTGACCTGCGCGCGGACAACAAATGGCCGGAGTATCACGACTTTTGCGACCGGCTCTTCTTCGCCGTCCCTGAAGACTTTCCCATGAGCGAACTGCCGTCAGAAACCGGGCTTTTGATTGCAGACCGGTATGGAGCAGAAATGCTGCGGGACGCACCGCTGGACAAGATTGCTGCAGCGCGCCGCAAGGCAGTGACGCTGCGCATCGCGCGGGCGGGCTCACTCCGGCTATCGCGCCTTGCTGATCCCGACGCAGGGCTTGGCTAAACCGGTCTTTTGCCTCATTAACTGCAAGACATAGCTTGGCCTTTCGGGCGGGCTTTGTGACCCCTATGATCGCGACTCATATTGACCCGTTAGAGCCCGCTGCGGGCAGACCCTAAGGCACCGATGACTGTTTCATCTACCGATCCTGTACTGGATGTTCCCGCCGAGCTGGACGTCATTGGCCGATTCAGTGAAGCGCGCGTGGTCTGCCTCGGTGACATCATGCTGGACCGGTATGTCTATGGGAGCGTTGACCGCATCTCTCCTGAGGCACCCATCCCGGTGATTGCCGTGGAACGCGAAGCAGCCATGCTGGGTGGCGTTGGCAATGTGGCGCGCAATGTGGCGGCGCTGGGCGGCGCTGCCAGCCTGCTTGCAACCATTGGTGACGACGAACCTGGCCGCGAAGTCGTTCGCCTGATCTCACAAGAAGACCGCATTGACCCGGATCTGATTACCGACATGGGCCGCGCAACCACCGTCAAGACGCGCTTCATCGCCGGATCGCAGCAGCTGTTGCGGGCGGATCAGGAAGTGGCGCTGCCGCTTTCAAAGGAATCCGTCGATGGCATTGTTGAGGCGGCGCGCGCTGAGATGGAAGGCGCCGGTGCCATCGTCCTGTCGGACTATGCCAAGGGGTGCCTGTCCGACAATGTGCTGCAGGCCATTATTGGGGCGGCGCGGGCCATGGGCCTGCCGGTCATCGTAGATCCCAAGTCTACAGACTTCTCGCGTTATAGCGGCGCGACGCTTATCAAGCCCAACCTGAAAGAACTCGCGCTGGCCACCGGCATGCCGTGTGAAACCGATGCAGAGGTCATGGATGCGGCGCATGAAGCCCTCCAGCATGCAAATGCCGACGCCATTCTGGTTACCCGGTCGCAGGCGGGCATGACGCTGGTCACCCGGGGCAAGGATGGCCTGGAGGCTGCTCACTTCCCGGCGCAGGCATTGGAAGTGTTTGATGTCTCAGGTGCCGGCGACACGGTGCTTGCCACCCTTGGGCTGGCAATCGCGTCCGGTGCGGATCTTGTTCAGGCCGCGTCCATCGCCAACGCCACTGCGGGACTTGTGGTGGCCAAGGTCGGGACGGCGGTTGTTTATCCCAACGAACTTACACGCGCCCTGCATACAGCCGACGTCACCAAGGCTGACCAGAAAGTCTGCTCGGTGTCGGAAGCATCAGACGTCACAGCCCGGTGGCGCGCCCAGGGTCAGAGCATCGGCTTTACCAATGGGTGCTTTGACCTGATCCACCCCGGGCATCTGTCACTGCTGCGCCAGGCGCGCGCGGAGTGCGACCGGCTGGTTGTCGGCCTCAACTCCGACAGCTCGGTCAAAGCCCTCAAGGGAGAGACACGTCCGCTTCAGGGCGAGATGGCGCGGGCACTGGTGCTGGCCTCTCTCGAGGATGTGGACATGGTGATCATCTTCTCCGACGAGACACCTGTGGAACTTATCAAGGCGTTGAAGCCTGATGTTCTGGTCAAAGGTGCCGACTACACGGTGGAAACTGTTGTGGGCGCAGACATTGTTCAGGCGGCCGGTGGACGCGTCGTCCTCGCAGAACTCGTGCCTGATGAAAGTACCACCCGAACCATTGAACGGCTGAAAGCTTAGATGCGCGCCTTGATGACACTCACCCCAGGATCGACACACCCATGATTGTTGTTACCGGCGGCGCGGGATTTATCGGCTCTAACATTCTGGCACAATTGTCCGAAGACGGACGAACCGGGCTTGTGGTTTGCGACTGGCTGGAAGATGGCGACAAGTGGCGCAACATTGCCAACTGCGAACTCGAAGACGTGATTGCGCCTGAGGCACTGTTCGACTTCCTGCACAAGAATGCAGGCCAGATCGACGCAGTCATTCATATGGGTGCCATTTCATCCACGACAGAAACAGATGTTGATCTGATCGTGCGCTCCAATATCCGGCTGACCAATGATCTATGGTACTGGGCGGCTGCCACGGGCACGCGGCTTATCTATGCGTCGTCAGCTGCCACTTATGGTGATGGAGACGCAGGCTTTGATGATGACATGGGCCTTGATGCGCTGGCGCAGCTCAAGCCGCTCAACGCCTATGGCTGGTCCAAGCACTTGGTGGATCGGCGGATTGCCCGGCATCTGTCAGCGGGCGGTGCCAAACCACCGCAATGGGTTGGCCTCAAATTCTTCAACGTCTATGGGCCCAACGAATATCACAAGGGTGGGCAGAAGAGCGTCGTTGCGCACATTCATCCAGATGCACGCAGTGGCGGCCCGGTCAGATTGTTCAAGTCGCACAATCCCAACTACGAGGATGGCGGGCAGCTGCGCGACTTTGTGTATGTCAAAGATTGTGCGCGCGTGGTGTCGTGGCTACTTGAAACACCGTCCGTCAGCGGATTGTTCAATCTGGGGACCGGGGAAGCGCGCAGTTTCAAAGACCTTGCGAATGCGACATTCACCGCGCTCAACCGGCAGGCCAACATCGAGTATGTGGATACGCCGGAACAGATCCGTGACAAGTATCAGTACTTCACGCAGGCTCAGATGGACCGCTTGCGGCAGGCTGGATACACGCAGCCGTTCACGTCACTGGAAGACGGTGTGGCGGATTATGTCCGCACCTATCTCGAGGCAGACGACTCGTACCGCTAGCGCGGGGAGCGCTTGGCCAGAATGCGCTGGAGTGTCCGCCGGTGCATGTTGAGACGGCGCGCGGTCTCGGACACATTGCGACCGCACAGTTCATAGACGCGCTGAATGTGTTCCCAGCGAACCCGATCCGCTGACATGGGATTTTCCGGTGGCTCGGGCAGGGCGTCCGGCCGCGCCAGAAGGGCGGCCTCCACATCATCCGCATCGGCAGGCTTGGCGAGATAATCAACAGCACCGAGTTTTACAGCTGCCACCGCAGTTGTGATGTTGCCGTAGCCTGTCAGCATGACCGCACGGGCGTCTTCACGGGCTCCATGCAGGGCCTGGACAACATCAAGTCCGGTGCCGTCCTCCAGTCGCAGATCAACCACAGCGAATGCCGGTGCCGCGCGACGCACTTCTGCCAGACCTTCACCCACACTGGATGCCGTGCGCACTTCGAACCCGCGCCGTTCCATTGCCCGCCCGAGACGGTTGAGGAAGGGCTGGTCGTCGTCCACCAGCAGCAGTGATTTGTCTTCCAGGGAATCCACACGAGAGGTGTCGCGGGGAAGATCTGTTGAGTCCTGCATGGTCATGTGAGGAGCCACCTTTTTGGGTTGGCGCGCGAGTTTTGCCCACGCTTTTTCTTGCCTTCTTTATATGGCGGAAATCCACTCCAAATCAACGTACTTTCGCAACACGCTTTTGCGGTATTCCCTTGTTTTTCAATGGTTTATTGGGTTTACCTTCGGGTGGGCCAAAAGCGCGCACTTTGGGAATTCCGGCATGGCTCCCATGCATTTTTTCACGGCCTTAAGCGCGCGGCTCCACCACACGGCGGGGCCAGATGAGACGGATAATGGCCCCCGTCTGACCGCGGGTTGCATTGGCCGCCACCAAACGGGCACCGGTCCGCTCGATCAGTGTTTTGGCGATGAAGAAGCCCAGACCCATACCGCCGCCATCAATGTCTGCGCCAGGGGATTTGCTGCCGGGGACGGTTCGGCGCGTCGACACATAGGGTTCGCCCAACTGATCAATCACATTGGCTGAAAAGCCAGGTCCATCGTCGCTGATGGATATCTCGACTGTGTCTGCCGACCATTTTGCTGCCACCACGACTTTGGTACGGGAGAACGCAACTGCGTTTTCAATCAGGTTGCGCAGGGCATACATGATTTCCGTTTGGCGAACGAAGTCCGGTGGCTCGCCAGCACTGGCTTCGCTGTCGGGTGACAGCTCAATGGCAATCTCGCGGCCCCGGTCACGGAACGGGTCGGCTGCTTCATCCAGCAATACGGCCAGGGACATGCGGGAATGGACAACGTCGCCTGCCTGCCCCCGCAGGCTGAGATTGCCTAGGATGTCGCGACACCGTTCTGCCTGACTGTGCAGGAGCTCCAGATCTTCCACGAGTGCCGGGTCCAGCGAGCTGCCGGCTTCCTGCTTCAGTTCCTTGGTGACCAGAGAAATTGTGGCGAGCGGCGTGCCCAACTCATGAGCAGCGGCGGCGGCGAGACCATCGAGCGCCGACAGACGCTGCTCGCGGGCAAGCACCAGCTGGGTTGCTGACAACGCAGCCGACATGCGCCGCCCTTCGCGCGCCACCCGAAAGGCATAAGCGGTCATGAAGGCCAGGCCCAGCACGAGTGCGACCCACATGCCCAGCAGCCACAAGGGCGGCAACCGAACTTCCTCGCCAGCAAACCATGGCAATGGCAGGTGGTACGGCCCGAGAAATGTCACCAGTGCAAATGCCAGCGCTGCCAGGGCAATGGTGGCGCGCAGCGACAATGTCGTTGCTGAAATGGTCACGGGAACGAGGAACAGAAACGCGAACGGATTTTCGAGGCCGCCCGTCAGATAGAGCAGAACACCCAGCTGGAGAATGTCATAGGCCAGATAGGCTGCGGCCTCGCGCTCCCCAAGACGCCGCGGGGCGGGATAGCGGACTGTCAGAATAACGTTCAGCCAGGCCGAGGCTGCAATGGCACCCAGGCACCACTCGAGGGGCAGCTCAAAGTCCATGATGAAGGCTGTAAACACGACGGCGGTGGCCTGTCCCCCGACGGCAAGCCAGCGCAGCAGGATCAAAGTCTGGAGCCGCAGACGTCCCGCCTCAAAAATATCCGAGACAGCACGGGTCAAGGTCGCGCCCTGTCCCGGGTCTGCAGGATTGAGAATGGTGTCAACTGGCTGAGTGTTATCGGTCATGTGGATGTGCCGTAGGTATATCCCGTAAAGGTCACTATGTTCTGACGCAAGCTGGCCGGAATACTATATCGACCCTTCTATAGACCACTCCGGCCTCAAAGGAGCGCACAATGTCGCCGCATGGTACGTCAGAGACAGCTGCACCGGCTCTGGAAGTGGTTGATCTCGCCAAGACATACGGCACTGTCACTGCTGTGGACGGCATCAGTTTCCGCGTTGCGCGCGGAAGCACCATGGCGTTGCTTGGTGGCAACGGGGCCGGCAAGACGACGACCATTGCCATGGTTCTGGGTCTGGTGACGCCAACCAGGGGGGCCCTGCGCGGGCTGGGATTTGACCTGCTGCGCGACAGGCGTCAGGCAAACGCGCTGATGAATTTTGAAAGCCCCTATGTGGACATGCCCATGCGGTTGACCGTGCGTGAAAACCTAACCGTCTATGCGCGCCTTTACGGGCTCAATCATGTGCGTGACCGGGTGTTGGCGATTGCGGATGACCTGGCACTGACGGAATTTCTGGACCGGCCGTCCGGCAAATTATCCGCCGGTCAAAAAACACGTGTCGGCCTTGCAAAGGCGTTGATCAATGAGCCTGAGCTGTTGCTGCTGGATGAACCCACAGCATCGCTTGATCCTGATACAGCGGACTGGGTGCGCAGCTATTTTGAAACCTACAAGGCGCGCACCGGCGCAACCATACTTCTGGCGTCGCACAATATGGGTGAAGTGGAACGGCTGGCGGACAATGTGCTGATGATGACTCAGGGGCGCATTGTTGACCGTGGCACACCGGCAGATCTTCTGGCCCGTTATGGACGCACCAACATGGAAGACGTGTTTCTGGATGTGGCGCGTGGCACCGGCATTCGCGCGGAAGATGCCTTTATGGAGGGGGCACCCTCATGAGCAAGCGCATGGAGTCTCTTCCCGCCATCGAACGCCACAACCCGGCGTTCTCGTTCAACCGGATCAGCGCCATGGTGTTGCGCTACTGGTATCTGCTCAAGGGGTCGTGGCCACGCATACTGGAACTTGGCTACTGGCCGTCCATGAACCTCGTGATGTGGGGCTTTCTGCAAACCTTCCTTGCCCAGACGACCGATGTGTTTGCCATGGCAGGGGACGTGCTGGTGGGATCCGTCCTGCTTTGGGAGCTGATGTTTCGCGGGCAGCTTGGCTTCACGATCTCCTTCTTTGAAGAAATGTGGAGCCGTAATTTCGGACATCTGATGGTGTCGCCATTGCGGCCGGTGGAGTTTGTGGCAGCGCTGGTTGGCATGAGCATTATCCGCACGATCATCGGCATGGCTCCTGCCCTGCTCATTGCGGTCTGGTTCTTCGGGTTCAATCTGTTTGAACTTGGCATCGCGCTGGTTGCGTTCTTTGCAAACCTGGTCGTGTTCGGGTGGGCGATCGCGCTGGTTGTGACCGGCATCATCCTGCGCAATGGCATGGGGGCGGAAAGCCTTGCCTGGGCTGTGCCGTTTATCTTCGTGCCCCTGTGCGGCATCTACTATCCGGTGAGCGTCATGCCGGGATGGCTGGAGGCCATCGCGCTTTGCCTGCCGCCGACCTATGTATTTGAGGGTATGCGGAGCATTTTGTTTGACCAGGTGATTGACTGGCAGCGCCTGGCTTTTGCAGCCGTGCTCAATGTCGGTTTCTTTGCAGGCGGCTACATCATCTTCATGGCGTTTCTGCGCTCCGCGAAAGAACGCGGCATGCTGCTCTCGATTGGCGAGTAGCGCGACCGTTAGATGTTTCCGGTGCGGCGAACGGGCAGAAACCGCGTTTCGCCAATGCGCATGATCCAGATATCATCGTCAGCAAAACCGCGCTCGCGTCCGGCTGCTTCAAACCTCACGGGTGGTTCGAAGGGAGGCTCCTCCGTCAGCACGACCGTGCCCCAATGCATTCCCACGAGCGTGCGGGCGCCAATGTCGATGCCGATCTGCACGGCCTCTTCCGGGTTGGCGTGACTGGCCTTCATGATCCTGCGCGGCTCGTAAGCACCGATGCCGATCAGGCCCAGATCAAACGGACCTTCCCGGGCGCCGATTTCCTCAAAGACAGGACCATAGGCCGTGTCTCCCCCAAAGAAGACCCGGCCTTCGGGTCCATCAAAGGAGAACGCAGCCCACAGGGACTTGTTGGTGTCGAGGCCGGACCGGCGGGACCAGTGCACGCATGGCAGGGCCTTGATGGTGAGGTCGTTCATGGTCAAAGACTGATACCAGTCCATATCGACCACGAACTTGAACCCGCGCTCACGGAAGAAGTCCCCCAGGCCCAGGGGAGCCACTACGGTCATCGTGTCCTTGCCCGGCAGTCTGTGCAGGGCCGTTTCGTCCAGATGGTCATAGTGGTTGTGGCTGATCGCCAGCACATCAATGGGAGGCAGGTCGCGGATGGCAATGCCGGAAGGCACGTAGCGCTTGGGCCCAAAGCCAACCGGGCCCGCATAGGTCGTGAGATAGGGGTCGGTCAGAATGGTTTTGCCGGCGATCCGCAACAGGAACGAGGCGTGTCCCAGCCATGTCACCACGCCGCGGTCATCGTTTGCGGGATCACGCGCTTTTTTGAGGGCAGCAAGTGCCTGGGGGCGCGGAACCACGTGATGATCAGGGATATCAATGTCGCGAAAACTGTGCCGGAACATGCGCTCCATGAAGGGCAGCATGTCCTTGAGGCCCGCGGTGCGATTGGGGCTCCCGGGCGGATTGCGAAAACGGCCGTCAGGCAGGTGGTGCCACGGCGTGTTCTCGGCAGGAGGTGGAAGCGTTCCGCGCTTGGGCAGTTTTGAAGCCATGCCTTGCGATATACGCACTCACCATGAACTGGCAAGCCTGATGACCTGAACCACGCGGATTATTCAGCGCCCGCGGCCACCAATAGCTCGACTGTTTGCCGGTGACGGCGCTCCTGGGCCAGGACCAGCGGCGTGCGTCCTGTGGGGTCAGTGTCATTGAGATACGCGTCTGCATTGATCAGCACCTCGACGACATCGGTGTGACCCAATTTGGCTGCGAGCATCAAAGGCGTCTGGCCATTCTTGCCGGTCTTGTCGACGTCGGCGCCGGCATCAATCAGCATCTGCGCGAGATCAGCCCGGTTGATGCGGGCCGCTTCTTCCAACGCGGTCAGGCCGTCGCGACGGCCTGGAACATTCACCCGCGCTTTGCGCTCGAGCATCAGCGCCACGATGTCACGCTTGCCTGTCCGAACAGCCTCGATAAGGGCCGGGACACCTTTAATGCTGCGCTCATTCGCGCTCAGGCCAGCCAGAAAAGCTTCCTCAACCTCGGCAAGATCGCCGGACCGGATGGCCACAACCATCTCGTTTTCATCCACGAGCTGGGCAGATGCGGGCGTTGCCGCAAAGGCCACAAACACGGAAAGGACAAGACTTGCGAGCATTGTCGCCGGGGTTTTTGCGGAAACACAATCGCGTGTGCGACGCTTGGTCTGCATGATCCTGGGTCCTGAACGTACTAGTCTCGTGAAATTCGAGCGGCAGACACACCATATGGAGTGCCTGCATAGGTGTTAAAAGCCACGCCGCTCCTGGGACGTCAAGCGTCCTGATGGATGGCAGAGTGCGTAACAAAGGCTGAACCGACCATGAACCGACTTCTGCTTGTAGCTACAGCCGCCACCGCTGTCGTGGCTCTCACGGCCATCGGACTGTTGATGACCGGCGGTCTTCGGGCGCCGCAGGTTGTGGATATTTCAACCTCTGCGCCGGTTCGGTCGACAGGGGTGCCCAATATTGGCGGTCCGTTCGAATTGGTTAATCAGGCCGGTGAGCCGGTAACGGATGCTGATTTTGCGGGCAAGAAAACCCTTATCTATTTCGGCTTTACCTACTGCCCGGATGTCTGCCCGACCGCGCTTCAGGTGATGTCAGTGGCGCTTGAAGAGTTGGGCGATGATGCAGACGCGTTTACGCCGATTTTCGTGACGGTGGACCCGGAGCGTGACGACCCTGAAACCATGGCCGCCTATGTTGAGCATTTCGGCGACAACTTCATTGGGCTGACCGGCACGCCGGAGCAGATTGAAGCCGCTGCCAAAGCCTACAAGGTTTACTACCGCAAGGTGGAAGATGCGTCTTCAAGCGCGGGCTACACCATGGATCACTCGTCCGTTGTGTATCTGATGAGCGAAGACAATACGTTCCTGGCCAACTTCACACATGAAACCCGGCCCGACCGGATGGCTGCACGGCTGCGCCGATATCTCTAGAGACGCGGGTTTCTAGACCTTCTGCCTATTTCGCAAAAATGTCGGCTTCGTCGCGAAAGGCCTTGAACTCGAGCGCGTTGCCTGCGGGATCGAGGAAGAACATGGTCGCCTGCTCGCCCGGCTGACCCTTGAAGCGGGTGTGTGGCTCAATGATGAAATCCGTATCGGCCTGTTTGAGACTGTCCGCCAACGCTTCCCATTGATCCCACGCGAGGATCAGACCGAAATGGCGTACCGGTACATTGTCGCCGTCCACGGCATTGGTTGCCGCACGGCCCACTTCATCAGGTGCCAGATGCGCGACGATCTGATGGCCGTGAAAATCAAAATCCACCCAACTTTCGGAGGACCGGCCTTCAGCGCAGCCCAACAGGCCTCCATAAAAGGCGCGGGCGCGCGTCAGATCATCAACGGGGAAAGCAAGGTGAAAGCGTGGCATGGTCATGGCGATCTTTTACACTGAGGCGATTCGACCTGACCATACTCTCTGCACGCATTCGCAGCACGCTCATGAATAAACAGGTGGCCAAAAACAATACGACCCAGCGGGCCACCATGATGGTGGCAGGCCGTGAGGTTGGCGTTGTGCTCAAGGCCAACAAGCGCGCGCGCCGGATGATCCTCAAGGTCGATCCGGTGCGGCGTGAGGTCACGATTACCAGCCCGTCCATTCGCGGATTTTCCAACGCCTTGGCCTTTGCCCAAAAGCACGAAGCATGGGTGGCGGAACGGCTGGAAGATCTGCCAGAGCCTGTGCCGTTTGTGGACGGAGCGATCATTCCCGTGCGCGGTGAGCCGCATGTGATTGTGCATGACCGCGAGGGGCGCGCTCGTGCACCGGTGCGTATTGAAGGCCCGCAGATCAACGCGGACCCTGATCTGCCGCTTTTTGCCACGAGTGATGGCCCCGCGCGCCTTTTGGTCTCGGGGGATGCGGCGCACATCAACCGGCGCGTGACGGACTGGCTGAAACGCGAGGCGCGGCGCGATCTGGAAGACGCCACGCTGGCGCACGCAGCCGCCTACGGCACATCGCCAGCACGCATTACCCTGCGGGATACCGCCAGCCGGTGGGGGTCGTGTTCCACCAGCCGGGTCATCAACTATTCCTGGCGGCTGATCTTTGCGCCGCCTTATGCACTGGACTATGTCGTAGCCCATGAAGCGGCCCATCTGATTGAGCACAATCACGGGCCGAACTTCTGGAGGCTGGTCAAAACCCGTATCGACGACATTGAACGGGCAAAAATCTGGCTGACCGAGAACGGTGCGGCCTTGCATCGATACGGCGCAGACCCTATTTCTTGATCAACTGACCTAAGGTCATTTTTATCGGGAGGGGTCCTCATGAACAGACGCACACTTGGTACTTCGCTGGGCGTATCTGCCCAGGGGCTGGGCTGCATGGGGATGTCACAGTCCTACGGTGAGGCGGACCTGGCTGAATCAGAAGCCACCCTCCTTAAGGCGCTGGACCTTGGCATCACCTTTTTTGACACCGCCGACGCCTATGGCGCGGGGCACAATGAAGAGCTGGTGGGACGTGTGCTCAAGCCTCATCGCGACCGGATTCAGCTGGCCACGAAGTTTGCGATCGTTCCGGGCAAAGACGGCAAGCTCATGGGCGTGCAGTGCGATCCGGCCTATGTGAAACAGGCCTGCGAGGCCAGCCTCACGCGACTGGGGCTGGACCACATCGACCTGTATTACATGCATCGGCTCGATCCCAATGTACCGATCGAGGATACGGTGGGGGCCATGTCCGAGCTGGTGAGCGAAGGCAAGGTGAAGCATCTGGGGCTGTGCGAAATTTCTTCCAAGACCATTCGTCGGGCCCATGCGGTGCACCCCATCACTGCAGTGCAGTCCGAGTACTCGTTGTGGACACGCGAAGTGGAAGAACATGTGCTGCCGGTCTGTGGGGAACTTGGCATCGGCTTTGTCCCCTTCTCACCCTTGGGCCGGGGCTTCCTGACCGGTGCCCTCTCCAAGGATGATCTGGGCAAGGGCGACATGCGCACCATGCTGCCGCGGTTCAGTGACGAGAATTTTGATACCAACCGGGCGCTTGTGTCCGCAGTTGAAGAGCTTGCGGCGGGCAAGGGCGTGAAAGCGGGTCAGATTGCGCTGGCCTGGGTGATGGCCAAATCAGACGGGATCGTTCCCATTCCCGGAACCAAGCGACGAAAGTACCTGGAAGAGAATGCAGAAGCGGATGCCATTGATCTGACTACGGATGATCTGGCGAAATTGGATGCAATTTTCGGTGGGGGCGCTGTGACAGGCGAGCGCTATCCGCAGGCCATCATGGACACGGTTGAAAAAGACTAGTCTCTAGTCCGCCCAGCCGCGGTTGCTGCCGTCATCGTACTCGTCGTCGCCACCCCCAAAGAGACGCGCGAAGAAGCCTGCGTCCGGGTCACGTGGCGTGCGGCGCTGATATCCTTCCGGCGTATAGCCGGGCGGGCCAAAACGCGGATCATAGGCAGGTGCGGTACGATCATATTCAGGTTCCGCGGGCACAGCGGCAATGGTGACCGGCGGCTGCCAGTTGCCGGGCAGGTTGCGAATGGGCTTGCCGGTGTGGGCTGCGGTCATGAAGTTGGCCCAGATCTGCGTCGGCAGCTTGCCGCCGGTGACCTTTACCATGGATGCCCCATCATCATTGCCAACCCAGACACCGGCAACGATATCCGCGGTGTAGCCAATGAACCAGGCGTCGCGATTGTCCTGACTGGTGCCGGTCTTGCCCGCGGCGGGACGGCCAATCTGCGCCCGGCGGCCGGTGCCGGTGGCAATGGTTTCGCCCAGCATGGCGTTCATGCGCGCCACATTTGCGCGCGCAACGACGCGGCCCGGGCCATCGCCGGTACGTTCAAACAGCACGTCAGTCTGGCCTTCTTCATTGACCATGGTGACGCGGTTGATGATGTGGGTGAAGACGCCCTGCCCGCCATTGGCAAGGGGCGCGTAGGCGCCGGTGAGTTCTGCAAGCGTCACCTCTGATGACCCCAGCGCCAGCGACAGGTCTGCCCGAAGGTCTGATGTGATGCCCATGCGCCGCGCGGTGCGGGCGACAGTGCCCGGTCCGGCTTCATGGGTCAGGCGCACGGCGACGGTATTGATGCTCTTGGAGAGAGCCCGCATGAGGGTGACGTCGCCTTCATACTTGTCCGAAAAATTGGAGGGGGTGTAGTTGGCCACGCGGATAGGCGCATCACGGCGGATCGTCACGGGCGTCATGCCGCGTTCAAGCGCTGTCAGATAGACAAACGTCTTGAAGGCAGAGCCCGGCTGACGCTTGGCCGTCGTTGCGCGGTTGAACTGACTCTTGCGGTAGTCGCGACCACCGACCAACGCACGCACAGCGCCGTTTGGCGACATGGCGACGAGGGCACCCTGGCTGACATTGGCGGCTTCTCCCACCAATGCCAGGCCACTCTTGATGGCGCCAACAGCTGCCACCTGAAGGTCCGGGTCAATTGTTGTTTCGACTGTAATGTCGCGTTCCGTGCGGCCGACAAAATCAGCCAGCTGTTCTTCTATCCAGTCGACTGCGTACCCGGTTTCGGTGGTTGCGCGCTGGGCCAGTTCAGCGGGGAAGGCAGATGCTGTGTCGGCGTCGGGATCCGTCAGATAGCCATAACGGCGCATGGCGTCGATCACGATGTTGGCGCGGGCCTGCGCGCCTTCGGGGTTGTTGGTGGGAGCAAGACGCGACGGCGCTTTCACCAGCCCGGCCAGCATGGCGGCTTCAGGCACGGTGAGCTGTGTGGATGGCTTGTCGAAAAAGCGTTGGGACGCCGCCTCAAGCCCATAGGCCCCGGCACCGAAATAGACGCGATTGAGGTAAAGCGTCAGCAACTCGTCCTTGGAGTATTCGCTCTCCAGCCACATGGCGAGCATGGTCTCCTGCACCTTGCGTTTGAGCGTGCGGTCGGGCTTGAGAAACAGGTTTTTTGCCAGCTGCTGGGTGATGGTCGAGCCACCCTGCACCACGCTCATGGCCTTGAAATTCTCCACCATGGCGCGGGCGATGCCAACGGGATCTATGCCCGCATGGTCATAGAAGCGGCGGTCTTCGATCGCGATAAAGGCGTGGGCCACGTGAGGAGGAAGATCGGGAACGTTGATCGCACCGGCAAATCCGGAGCCGCGGCGCGCCAGAACAGAGCCATCATTGGCCAGAATGGTAACGGTCGGGGCCCGACTTGGGACGGCAAGGTCCTGTGTTTCGGGAAGTTCCATGGCCCAGCTGAACGCAAGGCCGACAACACCGACGCCTAGCCACAGGCAAGTGACCGCAGCCCAGTACCCAAGACGCCGCGCAGATACTTTTTGGCCCATGGCTGCGAACCAGCCGCTAAACCCGCCGCCGGAGCCGCCTCCAGAACCACCCCCAGAACCGCCACGGCCATTGCCACCGCCGCGTCCACCACCAGCCATCTTACTGCGGGCAGACCGGTGTGTCGGTGCCTGCTTGTTTGCACGTTTGGGTTTGCGTGACTGCGGGCGCGCGCCGGATTTTGGTTTTTGACGGGGGCGTGGTGACGGCTCCAGATTGGCCTGGGCCTCACCGGCTTCATACGCTTCATTGCTCCGGGGACGGATAATTCTTGGGCCGGGTTTTTGCGATGGCGCGGGAATAGAAGGGGGTTCCAGCTCGCGTTCCGCAACGCGCCGCTGCTGTTCTACCCGCGCAAGCATCTCGCGTGGAGAAGCTGACGGCGTGCGCTGTGCTTTGGGACGATCCGACAGGACGCGTGCAAGACGCGCGGACGGGATCACGCCCTCCTCGGGCATGCTCTCGTCTTGACTGTCCCCATCGTCTCGAGAACGCCAGTTTCCTGCGGTTTTTCGCGCTGTCATACGCCCTGCGAACCAGCCGTCCGCGCCAAAAATGGTTAACCAGACGTTATTGTCTGATCCCAACTCTTAACGGGAGGTGAAGGCGTGGGTTTGGCCGTCCTGTGACCGTTTTTAGGCGGCGTAGGGTTCCTCATGGACTATGTGTGCCACGAGAAGTTTGACCACGTAGAACGGGGCGATCCATGCAAGGAGCAAGGGGGTGGATGCCACCAGCGGGGCAATGGCCAGAACAAATGCCGCCGCGGTGAGCGCAACCGGACGCCTAAGATAGAGCGGGCAGGCGAGAGCCATGATGGTTGAACCGACCGTTGCCGCGTACAGGAATGCAGCCCACATCCATCCTGATTCAGGAAACGCCCAGGCAATCAGCAGCGGGTGAATATGCAGGACTACAAAAACAAGATGATGCCAGTCCCGGGCACCAGCGCGATGATACCAGCGCTTGGCTGCCGCGGTGGCATTCACAAATACGCCGCCACCCAGATCAACGGCGAGCACCATCAGGACAATGATCTGCCAGGCGGCAAGAGCACGGCCTTCAAAAAGAACGGCTGCAAGTGCTAAAGCGGGTGCGAATGCGGAAACGGCAAATGCAATGTGCCGCTCCATTCGCGTGCGGCGATTGCCAGAGAAATTACGCATGAAGGCCACAAAACCAGACGCGGCACCTTCAATGTTCCAGTCACTTGGCGGACGCATGCCGTCTCCTAAACGTCGAGATTGGCCGCCTGAAGCGCGTTGTCCTGAATGAAGGCGCGGCGGGGTTCCACGACGTCGCCCATGAGTTTTTCAAACAGGTCGTTGGCTTCGTCCATGTGTTCGACCCTGACCTGCAACAGGGTGCGGGCGGAGGGGTCGAGCGTGGTTTCCCACAGCTGGTCCGGGTTCATTTCACCCAGACCCTTGTAGCGCTGCATGGCGTTACCTTTGCGGCCGGCGTCAAAGATGGCTTCCAGCAGCTGCATGGGGCTGCGGATTTCCGTCACGCCGTCCTTGCGCTCAAAGCGGGCGGCCTTGGCGTAGACCTCCTGCAGACGCGCCGTCATTGAATCCAGGCGACGGGCATCGGCTGAGGCAATGAGGCGACCATCGAGCACATGGATTTCGCGGACACCACGCACTTCGCGCTCGAACTGCAGACCCCCATCATCGGTCAGCTGGCCATTCCATCCGCGTTCTGTCTCCTCGGACAGCATGTCGAGGCGGCGGGCAATGTAGTCAGCAGCGCCCTGTGCTTTTTCCGCGTCTTCCATGACGTCCGGGTTGAGGGCACCGGCGATGGCGGCCTGCTCCACGATGAAGACCGGATAGCGGGCGCGAACGGAATCAAATGATGTGCGTGCTTTGCGCGCTTCTTCAACGACCTGACGCAGGTCTTCACCGGCCATCTGCTCGCCATTGTCCAGCGTCAGCACGGCGCCATCGAGGCCGGTTGAAATCAGATAGTCCTCAAGACCGCGCTCATCCTTGACGTAGGTCTCGGACTGGCCGCGCTTGATTTTGTAGAGCGGCGGCTGGGCGATGTAGAGATAGCCGCCTTCAATGACTTCCGGCATCTGCCGGTAGAAGAAAGTTAGCAGCAGGGTTCTGATGTGCGCGCCGTCGACGTCGGCGTCGGTCATGATGATGATCTTGTGGTAGCGCAGCTTTTCGATGTTGAAATCATCGCGGCCGATGCCGGTACCCAACGCCGTTATGAGCGTGCCGATTTCGTTGGACGACAGCATCTTGTCGAAACGCGCGCGTTCCACATTGAGGATTTTGCCGCGCAGGGGCAGCACCGCCTGATTGGCACGGTCACGGGCCTGCTTGGCGGACCCACCAGCTGAATCGCCCTCCACCAGGAAGAGTTCGGAAATCGCCGGGTCCTTGGACTGGCAATCGGCAAGTTTGCCGGGCAAGGACGACACATCGAGCGCACCTTTGCGGCGGGTGAGTTCGCGGGCCTTGCGCGCGGCTTCGCGGGCGGCCGCTGCATCCACCACCTTGCCGATGATGCCTTTGGCTTCACCTGGGTGCTCTTCAAACCAGCTGTTGAGCTGCTCGTTGACGATGCTCTCCACAATGGGACGCACTTCCGACGAGACCAGCTTGTCTTTGGTCTGGGACGAGAATTTTGGGTCCGGCACTTTGACGGACACGATGCAGGTCAGGCCTTCGCGCGCGTCATCGCCTGTGAGAGAAACCTTTTCGCGTTTCAGCAGGCCATGGGCATTTGCGTAGCCGTTGATGACGCGGGTGAGCGCGCCACGGAAGCCCGCAAGGTGGGTCCCGCCATCGCGCTGGGGAATGTTGTTGGTGAAGGTCAGCACGTTCTCGTGGAAGGAATCATTCCACCACAAAGCCACATCAACGGTGATGTCGTCTTTTTCCGCGTGAATGGCGATAGGTGCCTCAAACAGCGTGCCGCGGTTGCGGTCCAGATACCGAACGAACTCTTCGATGCCGCCTTCATAGTAAAGCTCGACCTCATTGGGCTCGACGCCGCGCAGGTCAGAAATCGTGATGCGGACACCTGAATTGAGGAAGGCCAGCTCACGCAGACGATGTTCCAGCGTGGGGAAGTCGAAATCCGTCATGGTGAACGTATCTGTGGAGGGCAGGAATGTAATTTCCGTACCCGTGCGCTGCTTGCCCTTGCCTTCGTCCTGCGGCGCTTCACCAGTGACCGCAAGCGGCGCCTGGCTGTCGCCATGCACGAACTGCATTTCATGGGTCTTGCCGTTGCGCCAGATTTTGACGTCGAGACGTACGGACAGCGCGTTCACGACCGAGACGCCCACGCCGTGCAGACCACCGGAGACCTTGTAGGAGTTCTGGTCGAACTTACCGCCGGCATGCAGCTGGGTCATGATGACTTCAGCAGCCGAAATGCCTTCTTCGGTATGCATCTGGGTGGGGATGCCGCGGCCATTGTCCCGCACGGTGACGGAGCCATCCGCATTGAGGGTGATATTCACCGTGTCGCAGTGGCCGGCCAACGCCTCGTCAATGGCGTTGTCCACTACTTCGTAAACCATGTGATGAAGTCCCGAGCCGTCATCGGTATCACCGATATACATGCCCGGACGTTTGCGCACGGCATCAAGGCCCTTCAGAACCTTGATGGAATCCGCGCCGTACTCGTCCGGGTCAACGCCTTGCGGCGTGTTGCTCTGATCACTCATGGTTTTTCTTTCGTTCTTCCGTAAACGGAGGAAGTTGTCTTTAGCCGAGTTCGCTGATGTTCGAGATGATGCGGGAGACGACGCCGTAGTCCTTGGCTTCTTCCGCACTCATCCAGTAGTCACGATGGGTGTCCTTGACGATCTGTTCGTAGCTCTGGCCCGTTGCATCCGCAAAGATGCGGTTGAGGCGCTCGCGCATCTTGATGACTTCCTGCGCCTGAATGTCGATGTCAGAGGCAGAGCCGCCAATGCCGCCGCGCGGTTCGTGCAGCAGGAAACGAGTGTTGGGCAGGCATACGCGGTCTTCCTTCTCCGCGGACACATAGATCAACGCACCGGCAGAGGCACACCAGCCCGAGCCGACCATGCGAACCTTCGGCTTAATGAACTTGACCATGTCGTGGATCATGTCACCGGACTCAACGTGGCCGCCGGGAGACGACACGATCATTGTGATCGGGTCATCGCTTTCCGCAGCCATGGCGAGCAGACGCTCTGTTGTGGTGCGGGCGATGCGGTCGTTGATTTCACCCACCACCAGGACCGTGCGCGAATTGAACAGCGCATTTTCCATAATCGGGTTGGTAAAGCTCTTGGCGATATCCATCGGGTCGGCGTCGTTTGTTGTTACTGGCATCTTGTTGTCTCCGAAAATGTCTTCATCTGTAAGCCGCATCACCTGAGGTCAGGTGTGAGGCGTGATTTCTCCATGAGCCACGTTAAAAAGCTGTGCGCGATCGCCCAGATTTTCAAACAGGCTTGCATCTGTTCCCGTCATCCACGCCTGCGCGCCCAAGCGCTCAAGCTCATCGAACAGGGCCGCACGACGGCGGGCATCCAAATGGGCGGCCACCTCGTCCAGCAGCAGCAAAGGCGGCGCGCCAAAGCTTGCACAGTGCAGGCGCGCATTGGCGAGCACGAGGCCGATCAGCAGCGCCTTTTGCTCGCCCGTGGAACAAGCCTGCGCATCCATGTTTTTGGGCGCATGGCGCACCAGCATGTCTGCGCGATGTGGCCCTTCAAGGGCCCGGCCCGCCGCCGCATCTCTGCCGCGCGAGGACGCCAGCCGCTTGGCGAACGCATCCTCTATATCAACCGACGGCGCTGAATTCAGGGTGTCGTCCACGCCATCTGCAAAGCCTGATGCCAGCGCCACATCGGCCTTGGGAAAGGCGGTGTCGCTTGGGCCGTCATGCTCGGCAATGGCGGCTGCCAGTTGCCCAATGATATGGGAACGGGCGAGCGCAATTGCGATGCCGTGTTCCGCCATCTGAGCTTCAAGGGCCGATAGCCACGAGGCGTCCCAGTTGTCTTCGCCCAGGAGCCGGGTGCGCTCACGCATGGCTTTTTCATAGGACGTCACACGCGAAGAGTGCCCCGCATCAAATCCAAGGACCATGCGATCAAGAAAGCGGCGGCGTCCGCCGGCGCCTTCCATGAACAGGCGGTCCATATGCGGGGTCAGCCAGAGGGCCCGCACATAATGGCCAAGAATACCGGAGCTGGGCTTTGCCGCCCCGTCCACCTTGACGATGCGCTTGTCGCCATCGTTGGTGTGGCCAATGCCGGTACCAAGATCAACGGTGCCTTCCGGGGTCAGAATGGTCGCTGCAACGCCCCATGGCTGTTCTGCGGGTGCGTCGTCGCCCAAAGACATGTCGCGGGTGGACACGTCAGACAGGCGCACACCGCGCAGGCCGCGGCCAGGCGTCAGAAATGAGACCGCTTCGAGAATGTTTGTCTTGCCGGCACCGTTTTCGCCCACCAGCACGACACAGCGCGCATCAAGGGCGAGCGCCGTTCGGGCGTGGTTGCGAAAGCCTGTGACCACCAGTCGAAGCACCGCCAGCCGTGCAGACGCGACAGACCCCTGAGATTCAGGTGTCGGCGCAGTCACGGGTGGGTTGGTTTCAACAAGGGTCAATCAGTACCTTTCGCGATTGTGGAATGCCGGGTCAGACGCGCATTGGCATCAGGACGTACAGTGCCTCGGGGTCATCCGTGTCGCGCACAACAGTGGGTGAGCCCGCATCAGACAGCTCGAAATGTGCCGTTGGCCCATCCAGCTGCTGGGTGATGTCGAGCAGGTAGCGGGCGTTGAAGCCGATCTCCAGCGCATCACCCTTGTAGTCAACGCCAAGTTCTTCAGTGGCAGATCCTGAGTCCGGGTTGTTGACCGCGAGAGTGACTTTGCCGTCGTCCAGGTCCAGCTTCACGGCGCGGCTGCGCTCGGTTGAGATGGTGGACACGCGATCCACGGCAGACGCGAAGAGCTTGCCGTCCACTTCCATGGACTTGTCATTTTCAGACGGGATCACCCGACCGTAATCAGGGAAGGTGCCGTCGATGAGTTTGGAGGTCAGCGTTACACCGCCAAGGTCAAAGCGGATCTTGGTTTCCGAGACCGCGATTTTCACCGTGTCGTCGCCAGTCTCAAGGAGCTTGAGCAGTTCGGTGACTGTCTTGCGCGGCACAATGATGCCCGGCATGCCGTCGGCACCGCTGGGCATGGGCATGTCGACGCGCGCCAGACGGTGGCCATCGGTGGCGACAGCGCGCAGCTTGCCCTCAACAGTGTGGAGGTAGATGCCGTTCAGGTAATACCGGGTTTCTTCCGTTGAGATGGCGAACCGGGTTTTTTCAATCAGGCGGAACAGATCCTTGGTGGAAATCTCAAAGCTGTAGGGCATGTCGCCTGCGGCAGCGGCGGGGAAGTCCTCGCGCGGCAGGCTCTGCAGGGCGAAGCGGGAGCGACCGGCAACGACCGTCACCTTGCCTGTTTCCGCATCATGATTGACCTCGACCTGTGCCCCGTCAGGCAGCTTGCGCACGATGTCGTACATGGTGTGGGCGGGGGCCGTGGTGCCGCCGCCGGACGCCACATCAGCCGACACGCCTTCAACGATCTCAATATCCAGATCGGTGGCTGTGAGGCTTAGCTGCCCGTCATCTGCAGACAGCAGCACATTGGCCAGAATGGGGATCGTATTGCGCCGTTCCACCACGCTTTGCACGTGATTGAGGGCCTTAAGGAGAGCGCCGCGTTCAATCGTGATCTTCATGGGACTGGGTTTTTCCGTATTTGCGGGCCGGGAACGGCAGGTCTGGCGGGGTCACAGCCCCCATGCACCTGAACCATGTCACGGTGATCTGAGGCTGGCTGATTTCACGCTGGGGCGGCATTTTGGCTTTGGTCTGCAAAGCCCGCTTGACTCCCCAATCAACCCCTCGCCTAAGGGGCCAGAATCAGCCCTAAACTTATAGCAGTTTCAGGGTGCAGATGTACAAAATCCGGCTTGTGGGACTGGGATTCATAATCAGATTTCCTGCAATTCCACACACCAGCCATGTGAGTTTGGGGTTTTGACATTCTCCGCGCGGACGCCTACCTATCAGCCTCACACGACCAAGGGGTTCAGGCCCCCGCCGCCCGCTGGCTTTTTGCCCCGGTGAAGCCCTGAAACTGTGCCGACCCGCCAGAAATGGCGACGCCAGCCATGTCAGCATTTGCTGCCTGGTGGCAATGCGGGCTCCATCAGACCAACAGCAGCATTTCACCTGATATGAGGCTCAAAATGGTCACGAAAACAGACGTACCAACCATTGAAGACCTGAAGGCCCAGGCAAAACGCCTGCGCATTCAGCTGGATACACCCCAGACCCCGATCACCCATGCCCGCGCGCTGGAGCTTATGGCGCGCCAATATGGATATGCCGACTGGAACACGCTGTGTGCGGTCTCCAAACGGTGTGAGCAGGAACGGGCGCGCAGCTTGTCCCAGCGGCCCCTGCAGGTCGGCGACGAGGTTGCCGGCACCTATCTTGGCAACAAGTTTGTTGGCCAGGTCGTTGGCATCCGCTCCATGGGGGCCGGGCACACACGCCTGACGCTGCATTTCGACGAGCCGGTGGACGTTGTGACGTTCGACAGCTTCTCGTCCTTCCGTCAGCGGGTGTCGTGCACACTGGATGAGGATCTGGTGGCACCAACCAAGTTGTCAGACGGGACACCGCATATGCGGATTGAACATCGGCTTTAGGACTTGAAGCCAGACAACAAAAAGGCCGGGATGATGATTGTCATCCCGGCCTTTTTCGTCTGAGCACATCCCGTACGGCCAGATCTTACTCTTCAATTTTCCGGCGGATGAGGTTGATGTCCTCGTCCAGCGTTTTGTCCTCGGCGCGCAGCTGCTCGATCTTGTTGACGCCGTGCAGAACCGTGGTGTGATCGCGGCCGCCGAACTTGCGGCCGATCTCCGGCAGCGAGCGCGTTGTCAAGTGCTTGCACAAATACATGGCCACCTGACGTGGGCGCGCGACGGAACGGGACCGGCGCGGCGACGACATATCAACCAGACGCAGATTGTAATGGTCTGCCACCTTGCGCTGGATGTCGTCGATGGTGATGCGCTTTTCGTTAGCGCGCACCAGATGCCGCAGAATGTCCTGAGCGTGCTCAATCGTGAGGGTGCGACCAATCAATTCCGCATGCGCAATGAGTGTGGTCAGGGCGCCTTCAAGCTCGCGAATGGACGATGAGATGGAGCTTGCAAGGAAGTCGATGACGTCATCACTGAGCTGAACGCCAGGATGGTTGGGCAGCATGGCTTCAGCCTTTGCCTGCAAGATGCCGAGGCGCAGCTCATAGTCAGTCGGCAGAATATCGCAGGCAAGACCGTGGCCCAGGCGTGAACGGATACGTTCCTCGATCCCTTCAAGATCAGACGGTGAGCGGTCTGCAGAGATGATGATCTGGCGGTTGTGGTCCACCAGTGCATTGAACGTATGGAAGAACTCTTCCTGCGTTGAATCCTTGCCACCGATGAACTGCACGTCGTCAACCATCAGCACATCGACGGAGCGATAGGCGTGCTTGAACGCGACGGTGTCCTTGTGCCGAAGCGCATTGACGAAGTGATACATGAAGCGCTCGGCAGACAGATAGACAACGCGCTTGCTTGGGTCGCGGCGGCGGATTTCCGTTCCGATGGCGTGCATCAGATGGGTCTTGCCAAGGCCAACAGGGCCATACAGGTAAAGCGGATTGAAAGGCACTGTGCCTTCCGCTTCTGCAACCCGGCGCGCGGCCGCATAGGCCAGCTGGTTCGATTTGCCGACAATGAAATTGTCGAAGGTGAGATGCGGCAGAAGCGGTGCGCCAAGAGGCGCGTCTTCACCAGACGCACTTGCGGGGCCGGACGCACCTGCGGCTGCGTTTGTCTGAAACGGATTGCTGGTCGCTGCGCGCGGTGGGGCTGCAGCAGGTGCAGGTTTGGACGGTGCCGGAGCTGCGGCTGGTGCGCGTGATGCCATGCTGTCGGCAGCAATTGCGCGCGCGGCTTCTGCAGCTGTCGCGGACCCTTCCGCGATTAGCGTCACTTTGCGAACGGTTGAATCTTCTGCACGCCACAGGCCCAGGAGCTGATCGCCAAACTCACGCTGGATGTAGTCACGGGCAAAAGACGTGGGCACCGAGTAGCTCACTGCGCCATCACCGACACCGATCAGGGCCACCTGGCCAAACCAGCTCTTGAAGCGCGCTTCGCCAAGGCCTGCGCGCAGCTTCTGCTGCACGCTTGCCCATTGCTCTGCAACACCTGTCTGGCCCGCGCCAGCATCGAGGCCATTGAATGATGGCTGGGTCGCCTCTTCTAGAGCCGGGTCTTGTTCGGTCTGGGAACCGGGTTTGCTATTTATCAT